>JACXWG010000043.1 GCA_014764605.1 Quinella sp. 1Q5
GGCGAAATGAAAAACACCATCGCGAGTGTCAAGGCGGTCAATCGCAACGGTGGGCTCGTCGAGTTCAGCGGCTCGGCTTTGGATTTACATTATCGGCATAGCATCTTTCAAGAGAACGACTACGCGATTTGCGAAGCGGAATTGATTCTTCAGCGCGGTAATGTCGACGACATTAAAAATAAAATGGCTGACTTCACGAAGCGTCGCGAGAGCAAACAACCTCTTGACTTGCCTAGCGCGGGTTCGACCTTTAAACGACCCAAAGGACACTTCGCGGGCACGCTGATTGACAAGGCGGGCTTAAAGGGTCTGCGTATCGGTGGGGCTATGGTCTCGGAAAAACATGCAGGCTTCGTCGTCAACACTGGCAACGCGACCGCTCAAGACGTTTTAGCTTTGATTGAGGAGGTCAAGCGCAGAGTTTGTGAGGCGCACGGCGTCACACTCTCGCCCGAAGTCCGAATCATTGGAGAGGAATAGCAAGGACGGTTCGCGGTGCTCCGTTCATCTCGGCAACAAGGGCATCGCGTATTTTTAGTTCTTCCTCGTCGATTATCTGCATTGCAAAGCCCGCGTGAATCAAGACGTAATCGCCGACCTTGGCTTCAGGCAGGAGCATTAAACTTGCCTCGCGCTTGATGCCCGCCCGCTCAACTGTCGCCAATTCGTTATCAATCTTTAAAACCTTCGCCGGAAAGGCTAAACACATATCCAATCACCTCGCGCCAATCATACACCTTGCGTCAAGCTTTTGGAGGTGAACTATCATGATAGACATTACATTACTTGGAACGGCAGCACTCGTCCCCATTCCCGAACGAGCACTAACAGCGGCATTTTTGACTTGCGGCGGGCACTCAATACTTTTCGACTGCGGAGAAGGGACTCAATCAGCGGCAGTAAAAGCAGGCGTCAGTCTCATGAAGACAGACCTAATCGCCTTGACGCATTATCACGGAGACCATATTCTCGGCTTACCGGGGCTGTTGAAAACTATGTGGCGCATGGGACGCAAAGAGCCGCTTTACATTACAGGTCCCGAAGGTCTATGGCAAAAGGCAATGGAACCTATTTTGCGCTTGACAGGGCGAACAGCTTATCCGATAGAGTTGATTGAACTTCCCGCAGAGGGATTGCAACTTCGTAAGCTGATTCGCGGTTGGGCGTCGGCGGCTAAGTTGACTGTCTTTAAGACTGTGCACAAGGTGCCGAGCCAAGGTTACTGCTTTACTTTGGGGCGTGCGGGAAAATTTCTGCCGCAGAAGGCTAAGGCTTTGGGCGTCCCCGTGAATCAATGGAGCCTCCTGCAAAACGGACAGAGCGTTCAATTCGACGACACCGTTATTTTGCCTGAACAAGTCCTCGGCGAGCCGCGCAAAGGTTTAAAGTTCGTCTTCACGGGCGATACTGAGGTTTGCGACAGTATGATTGACGCCGCGCAGGGGGCAGACCTCATGATATGCGATGCGACTTATGGCGACGATACGCAGGTACAACACTCAACCGACTATAGCCACATGACTTTTGCTCAAGCGGCAACGGTCGCCGCCAAAGCCAACGTCAAACGTCTCTGGCTTGCTCACTTCTCCCAAAGGATTAGAAACCCTAAAGACTATCTGCCAAATGCAACTGCAATCTTTGCGAATACGATTTGCGGGCAAGACGGCATGAGTATGACTTTGCACTTTGAAGACTAGCATTTCAGCCTGCGTGGATAATCTATGGCGCAGGCTTTTTGTTTGACATTTACAAATCAAACGTTTATCATTGACGAAATAAATTTATGGAGGTAAAAATTATGCCAATGCTTGACTTGAGCAAATACGGTATTACTGATGTCAAAGAAGTTCTCTATAACCCGACTTATGAAGTCCTCTTCAATGAGGAGATGAAACCCGACCTCGAAGGCTTTGACGTAGGGCAGGAAACCGAACTCGGCGCGATTAACGTTATGACTGGCATTTATACTGGACGTTCGCCTAAGGACAAATTCATCGTCTACGATGACACCACCAAAGAAGGTGCGCCCGGAGAAATCTGGTGGACGACGCCCGAATACAAAAACGACAACAAGAAATGCTCCGTCGAGTCGTGGAAGGCTCTCAAGGAAATGGCGATTAAGGAACTCTCTGGCAAGCGTCTTTTCGTCGTCGATGGCTTCTGCGGCACCCACAAAGATACCCGCATGAAGATTCGCTTTATCATGGAGGTTGCGTGGCAGGCTCACTTCGTCACAAACATGTTCATTCGCCCGAAGAATCAAGAGGAATTCGACCAAGAGCCTGACTTCGTAGTCTTCAACGCGTCCAAGGCTAAAGTCACCAACTGGAAAGAACTCGGCTTGAATTCCGAAACTGCGACCGTCTTTAACATCACGACCAAAGAACAAGTTATACTGAACACATGGTATGGCGGCGAGATGAAGAAGGGCTTGTTCTCGATGATGAACTACTTCCTGCCGCTTAAGGGTATCGCCGCAATGCACTGCTCCGCTAACACCGACATGAACGGCGAAAACACCGCGATATTCTTTGGGCTTAGCGGCACGGGCAAGACGACCCTTAGCACCGACCCGAAGAGACTTCTTATCGGCGACGACGAGCACGGCTGGGACGATACTGGCGTCTTCAATTTCGAGGGCGGTTGCTATGCTAAAGTCATCAACCTCGACCCCGTTGCCGAGCCGGACATTTACAACGCTATTCGCCGCGACGCCCTTCTAGAGAACGTCACGGTTGACAAGGACGGCAAGATTGACTTCGCTGATAAGTCCGTCACCGAGAACACCCGCGTTAGCTATCCGATTTACCACATCAAAAACATCGTGCGTCCCGATAGCCACGGACCCGCCGCTCAGTCGGTCATCTTCCTCAGCGCGGACGCCTTCGGAGTTCTGCCGCCCGTCTCGATTCTGACTTCCGAGCAGTGCAAGTATTATTTCCTTTCCGGCTTCACGGCTAAGCTTGCAGGCACTGAACGCGGAATCACCGAGCCGACCCCGACCTTTAGCGCGTGCTTCGGTCAAGCCTTCCTTGAACTGCACCCGACTAAATACGCCGAAGAACTCGTCAAACGCATGGAGAAGAGCGGCGCGAAGGCTTATCTTGTAAACACGGGCTGGAACGGCACTGGCAAACGCATTTCCATTAAAGATACCCGCGGCATCATCGACGCTATCCTTGGCGGCGCGATTAAGAATGCTCCAACTAAGAAACTGCCAATCTTCGACCTCGAAATCCCGACCGAACTTGAAGGCGTCGCAACAAATATCCTCGACCCCCGCGACACCTACGCCGACCCGACCGAGTGGGATAAGAAAGCTGAAGACCTCGCTGGACGCTTTATCAAGAACTTCAAGAAATACGAATACAATGCGGCGGGCAAAGCTCTTGTTGCGGCTGGTCCTCACCTCGACAAGTAATCTCGAAACGCATTGGACAAAAAAAAGCCTCGTTCCTTCGGGAAGCGAGGCTTTTTGCTTGCCGTGGAGAAAATTTTTCGGCGGCATTGTCTTTTCATGCAAAGTTCAATTATAATTAGTGCGGAAGGAGGCGAGACCTTGATAAAAAAACTTAGCGAACTTGCGTTGCTCATACCTGAAGCAAAACTCCTAGGCGACGACGTGGAAATTAGCGGCATTGAGCACGACTCGCGCAAGGTCACGGCAAAAAATCTATTCGTGTGTATGGAAGGTGCACACGTTGACGGACATAACTTTATCGGGCAGGCGACGAATAACGGAGCAGTTGCTGTCCTCACGACGCGGCAAAACTTCATACCGCCCAAAAATATTTCAGCACTCATCGTCCCAGACATGTTCAACGCCTTGGCAGTCATCGTTCCGTACTTCTACGATTATCCAGCGCGGGCAATGCGGGTTATTGGTGTGACAGGTACCAACGGCAAGACTACAACGACTTATCTGCTACGAGAAATTTTTTCTGCGGCGGCTCTAAGCGTCGGACTTATCGGCACGATTCAAATCCTCATCGGTGACGCGGCTTATCCCGTACAAAACACTACGCCAAATGTTATTGACTTGCAACACATCTTAGCCGACATGCGTCAGAAAAAAATTCAAGTAGTTATTATGGAAGTTTCAAGTCATGCACTCGTTGAAAACAGGGTGGCGGGCGTCGAATTCGATACCGCGATATTCACGAACCTCACGCAAGACCATCTGGACTTCCACGGCACTATGAAAAATTATCTGCGGGCGAAGACGAGACTTTTCGATATGGTGTCGCGCAGAGGTCACAAGCAAAATAAAACCGCAGTCATCAACGTCGACGACGCGGCAAGTAGCGAAATCCTTAAGCATTATTCGTGCGATAAAATTCTTTACGGCTTGGACAATTCAGCCAACCTTCGCGGAGCCGAACTTGATATACGCGCTGACGGTATGAAGTTTAAGATACGCGGCGGCTTCGGTGTCATGAATTTGGGCTTGCACGTCACAGGGCTTTTTAACGTCTACAACGTGCTAGCGGCGGTCGGAGCGGCTTTGGCGGAGAATATTAGACTGGACGTTATCAAGCAGGCTTTGGAGAACTTTAAGAGCGTTCCCGGTCGTTTCGAGAGAATTTTTTCAGACGCGCCCTTTGAAGTCATAGTCGACTACGCGCACACGCCCGACGGAATTAAGAACGTCTTGGAAACGGCTCGGCAAATCGTCAAAGGCAAAGTTATAACGGTGTTCGGTTGCGGCGGCGATAGAGACCATAGCAAGCGTCCGATTATGGGCAAGCTGGCGGCGGAGCTTAGTGATCTTGTTATTGCCACGAGTGATAATCCGCGAACAGAAGACCCCGAAAAGATTTTAGATGATGTTGAGGCTGGCATACGCGAAGCAATAAAACCACTAGTCCCTAGTCCCCAGTCCCTAGTCCCTACTTACGAACGAATTGCCGATAGACGAGCCGCGATTTTCCGTGCGATTGAGCTTGCCGAGGCGGGCGACGTGGTTTTGATTCTTGGCAAGGGGCACGAAACTTATCAGCTGTTGAACACGGGAAGGATTCACTTCGACGATAGAGAGGTTGCTAAAGAAGCGATTACGGAGGTTAAGCAATGAATAAATTGAGCTTGGCGGAAATAGCCGAGATTACAAATGCCCAAACGAATTCCACGGCGGAAATATTCTTCGAGCGTGTGACGACTGACAGCCGGAAGATTTCAAGCGGCGCGTTGTTCGTGGCTTTGAAGGGGCAGAACTTTAACGGCGAGGACTTTGCGGAGGAGTCTCTTAACAAAGGAGCGGGGGCAGTTCTCGTCAGCAAGAACTTTGATAAAGACCTAGACGGCGTGATTATAAAGGTCGAAGACACGTTGAAGGCTTATCGGCAAATCGCGGGCGCGTGGCGTAATCGTTTCAACGTTCCAGTTATCGCGGTCACGGGTTCCAATGGCAAGACGACGACTAAGGATTTGACTGCGGCGGCGTTGAATTCGTTTGGTCACGTGCAAAAGACTTCGGGCAACTTTAATAATGAAGTCGGCGTTCCGATGACTTTGCTTGGCATGAACGATACGACGGAGGCGGCGGTCGTTGAAATCGGTATGCGCGGGCTTGGACAGATTGAATCACTCGCCGAAGTCGTGCGCCCGACGATTGGAATCATAACCAACGTCAGCGAGGCGCATTTTGAGATTCTAGGTTCGATAGAAAACATTGCTAAGGCTAAGGGCGAACTGGTCGAGGCGATTCAACCAGGCGGCACAATCATTTTGAACGCGGACAATCAATATACGGCGGCAATGACAAGCCTTGTTCGCGAAGGCGTCAACGTCATTACTTACGGCTTGGAGAAACCCGCGGACTTGAATGCCTCGGACATTTTGATTGGCAGTGTGGCGACGGAGTTTACGTTGACTTATCGCGGCGAGAGCTACGACTTTGAAATACCAATGCTCGGTCGTCACAACGTATCCAATGCCCTAGGAGCAATCGCGGCGGGTTTGACGCTTGGATTGAGTATCGAAGAGATTCAACGCGGCATTTCAAGCTTGACGACGACTAAGATGCGTTATGAGGTGATTCGACGCGACGGCTTGACGATTGTCAATGACGCCTATAACGCAAGCCCGGCATCAATGCGCGTGGCGATTAGGACGACTTCGGAAGTTTACGACGGACGACTGATTGCGGTTTTGGGCGACATGCTGGAGCTTGGCGAAATTGCGGAACGGGTTCATCGTGAGATTGGTGCGGAGCTTGTCGAGAACAAATTCGATACGCTGATAACTCTCGGCGAACTCGGCAAATTTATAGCGGCGGGCGCACGTGAGGCAGGCTTAGAAAAAGTTTACACCTTCGACACGCACGAGGCAGCCGCTAAGAAGATTTTGGAGATTGTCCGCAACGGCGACACGATTTTATTTAAGGCGTCGCATGTCATGCACATGGAAAAAATCATCGAGCTTATCTAAGTGAGGATTCTTAATGACTAATCTTTTAATAGCGGGAGCAATCGCGGCGGGCGTTGTGATAATGCTCGCGCCAATATGCATTCCAATCTTGCACCGATTAAAGTTCGGGCAAAGCATACGCGAGGAAGGTCCCAAGAGTCATCAGGCGAAGAGCGGAACTCCGACTATGGGCGGAATATTTTTAATCGCGGGTATCGTCGTGGCAACACTGATTCAAGCAGACTGGAACGCGGAAATATTCCTTGCGCTGTTTATCTTGCTCGGACATTTTATTTTGGGTTTCATAGACGATTACTTAAAGGTCGTCCACAAACACAATCAAGGACTGCTTGCCCGTTACAAACTTGCGGGACAAGTTCTAATTGCCATCGTGACTACGGTCGTTGCAAGTGAGTTATTGATTGACTTCAGCCCGACGATATGGATTCCGATTGCTGACGTGACGATTGAGGCGGGGAACTTGTACTTGCCGTTCATGTTCTTTGTAATGGTTGGGGCGGCCAATGCCGTGAACTTGACGGACGGGCTTGACGGATTGGCGTCGGGTTGCATGGCGATTGCGGCGAGTTGCTACGCGGTGATATGTTTGCTGACGGGGCATAACGATTTAGCAATCTTCTGCGCGGCGATTGTCGGGGCGTGCGTTGGATTCTTGAAGTTCAACTTCCACCCGGCAAAAGTCTTCATGGGCGACACGGGGTCTTTGGCATTGGGCGGAGCGTTCGCGGCAGTGGGTATCTTATCGCGGACGGAAATCCTGTTAGCGGTCGTTGGGTTCGTATTCGTCTGCGAGGCGTTGTCGGTTATCCTGCAAGTCATCTCTTTTAAGTCGACGGGCAAGCGTATCTTCCGCATGAGTCCAATACATCATCACTTCGAGCTTGGCGGCTGGTCAGAAGTCAAGGTCGTCTTTGTGTTCTGGACGGTCGGACTAATCGCGGGCGTTATCGGCTTAAGCATGTTATAAGGGGTAATCATTATGGAAAAAGTTTTAGTAATCGGCGCGGCAAGGAGCGGCATTGCGGCGGCGAAGATTTTGCACGAACGCGGCGCACAAGTCATCCTAAGCGACAGCAAACCGGAGCTGAAGATTGACCTTAGCGGCGTGGAAATAAAACTCGACAAGCAAACGGAAGACCTTTTAAGCGGCGTCGATAAAATCATCGTGTCGCCCGCTGTCCCGATAAAGATTCCATTGCTTAGGGCGGCGGCGTCGAGAGGTATCCCGATTATCAGCGAGGTCGAATTTGCTTACGGTCTGGCGAAGTCTCCAATTTGCGCAGTGACAGGTACCAATGGCAAGACTACGACGGTGACACTGCTTGGGCTGTTGCTCAAAGAAAAGTTCGCTAAAGTCGGCGTCGGCGGCAATATCGGCGTGCCACTGTGCGAAGTTGCTTTGGAAGTTGGAGCAGGCGGATATATTGCGGCGGAGATTTCAAGCTATCAAATGGAGGCAACACGGGACTTTAAGCCGCACATTTCCGCGATACTCAACATCACGCCCGACCATCTTAAGCGGCATGGTTCAATGGAAGTTTATCAAGCGATGAAGGAAAAGATTTTTGCGCAACAGACCGCCGAAGACTTCCTGATTTTGAACTACGACGACGAACGCACCCGCGAGATTAAAGACCGCGCCGCTTGCCGAGTGCTTTATTTCAGCAGACAACGCGAGCTTGCTGAGGGCGCGTTCATTAAAGATAATCGGCTCGTGATACGATTCAAAGGGACGCATGAGCTTTGCACGATTGACGAACTGGGCATTAAGGGCGGGCACAATGTCGAGAATGCGTTGGCGGCGTCGCTTATGGCGTTTGTGGCGGGCGTCGACGCGGATAATATTTCGTCCGTGCTGAAGACCTTCCAAGGCGTCGAACACAGGATTGAATTCGTCCGCGAGCTTGATGGCGTGAAGTATTACAACGATTCGAAGGCGACCAACACTGATTCGGCGATTAAAGCTTTGGAGACGTTCGCGGGGCATATCGTTTTGATTGCGGGCGGCGACGATAAAGGAACTGACCTTGCGGACTTCTTGAGGCTCGTCAATGAACGTGTCAATTGGCTGATACTCGTTGGCGATGCGGCGGCTCGGTTCAAAGCTTGCGCCCTTGAGAGCGGCTATCCTGCTGATAAGATTTTGGAGGCGGGCTACTCTATGGAGCGGGCTGTTGCTCTTGCCAAAAATATTTCTCGTCCGCCGCAAGTCGTGTTGCTTAGTCCTGCGTGTGCTAGCTTCGACATGTACAGCGACTTCGAGGAACGTGGGCGGGACTTTAAGCGCATTGTTCAGGAGCTTTGATTATGGGTTATATCTATTTGGCACTGGCGATTGTCTTGGAGATGTTCGGAACGACTTGCATGAAGTTATCGGACGGCTTCAGCAACAAATTGTTCGCGGCGGGCACGCTACTTTCTTACGGCGTTTGCTTTTACTTCTCCGCGCTGTCGTTAAAGAGTCTTCAACTTAATATCGTCTATGCGACATGGAGCGGCTTAGGCATCGTGCTCGCGGCGGTCGTCGCTAAAATATTTTTTCAAGAAAGCATCTCGACGCCGGGTTTGATTGGAATTGCTTTTATCGTCGTCGGCGTGGTGCTGTGTAATTTCTTTGGAGCAACTAAATGAAGATAATCGTATCGGGCGGCGGCACGGGCGGACACATTTACCCCGCGCTCACGCTCATAGACGCAATTAAATCGAAATGCCCCGACGCTGACTTCCTTTACGTCGGCACGGAAAAGGGACTTGAATCGGACATTGTCCCGAAGGCGGGCATAAACTTTATCGCGCTGAAGTTGGAAGGAGGCTTTGAACGTCGTTTTACGTTGGAAAACATTTCACGCGCCGCCAATGCCCTTTGGAGTGTCAAGCGTGCTGGCGACATTGTTAAGGACTTCAAACCAAATGCGGTCGTCGGGACTGGCGGCTATGTCTGCGGACCGATTCTCCTTGCCGCAAGCCTTATGAAGGTTCCAACGCTGATTCAAGAGCAAAACGCGGTCGCGGGCGTCACGAACAAAATCCTATCAAAGTTCGTGAACAAGATAGCCGTTGGCACACGCGACGCCCTGAAGAACTTTCCACCAGGCAAGACGACTTACACGGGCAATCCGATTCGCAAGGAAGTTCTCGCGGCTAAGAGGGCTGACGGGCTACGCGAATTCAACTTCACGGACGACAAGCCGATTGTTTTAATCTCTGGCGGCTCACGCGGCGCACGCAGTATCAACGACGCTATGATTGACGTTTTAAAATCGGAGGCGGGAAAGAATTCTGCACAATTCCTGCACGTGACTGGCAAGGGCGAATTCGATTCCGTCATAAAGAGACTAGCCAACCTCGACGCGCCCAATATAAAAGTCGTGCCGTATCTGTACAACATGCCTCAAGCTATGGCGATGGCTGATTTGGCAATCTTCCGCGCAGGAGCCACTGGACTTGCGGAACTGACTGCACGAGGCGTCCCGGCGATTTTGATTCCGTATCCGTTCGCGGCAGAAAATCATCAAGAATTCAACGCACGGGCATTAGTCGAGGCGGGCGCGGCTCGCATGATTCTTAACAAGGACTTGACGGCTCCGCTACTGCAAAAGAACCTTGACGAGCTGTTAGCATCGCCGCAAACGCTAAAGGACATGGCAAAGGCAAGTTTATCACTCGGCAAGCCCGACGCCGCAGACGAAATCGCGGACATAATTTTAAGTTTGATTTAGGAGGATTAATCATGGCTGATAAAATTACTGTGAGCATTGAACTCGACGCCGATATTAAAGCGGCAGCAGAGAAACTCTATCGCAAAATCGATTTGACGCTTGAAGAAGCTATCCCGCTCTTGGTCAAGTACAACGTCGAGCAGGAAGAAGGCGCAATTCCTAATCGGAAGCCCGCAATGGAAAAAAATTCCGCGTTCGGGGCGTTGTCTGAGTATGCTAACCCCGCCTTGATTCCTTTTGAAGACGGCGCATTGGAAAGGGCTATGGTGAAACGCTATGAACAAGCTCTTGGTTGATACAAACGTCGTATTGCGCTATCTGTTGCGTGACAACGAGGAGCACGCGCAAGTTGCAAAGGAATTGATTGAGGGCGGCGCATTTCTTCTTCCCGAAGTGCTTATGGAAACGTCGCACGTCTTGCGCAGTTTTTATGAGGTTGACAGACAAAATATTGCTACGCAACTTTTAATCGTCTTGGATTGGGTCGAAATGGAGCGCAAAGCCGTAATGATTCGTGCGGTAGAAATTTTCGCTAAGACAAAGTTGGATTTCGTTGACTGCATACTCGTCGCGTATCACGAATTGGAAAATGTCGAGGTCTTCTCGTTCGATAAGAAACTGAATAAACAACTTAAGCAGGAGGATTAAAGCTTTGAAACTTGACGGCTTGAATAAACTTCACTTTATAGGTATTGGCGGCGTGGGTATGAGTGCCCTCGCTAAAATTTTGATTGAGCAAGGCTACGAGATAAGCGGCTCGGACGCTAAGGACTCGCCGACGCTTTACATGCTTAAAAGTCTCGGCGCAAGGATTTTCGTCGGGCACAAGGCTAAAAACATTCTCGACGAGGCGGGCAATCCCGTTGATGCTATCGTTTGTTCGTCGGCTATCCCCACGGACAATCCCGAAGTCATCGCGGCGGGCAAATTCAAGATTCCTAAGCTCCACCGCTCCGACATCAATGCTTTCTTAGTCAATTCGCACAAAGGGATTGCAATCGCCGGTTCTCACGGCAAAACTACGACCACTTCCATGATTGGCTACGTCCTGCACTACGCGAGCATTGACCCGACGATTATTATTGGCGGCGAGTCGACCGATTTGGGCACGGGCGCGATTCTCGGCAAAAGTGATTGGCTTGTAACCGAGGCTGACGAGAGCGACGGCTCCTTTGTCACGTTGAAGCCCGCAATCGCAGTTGTCACGAACGTTGAGGACGACCACCTCGACCATTATGGCACGATGGATAGGATTCGCGCCGCGTTTAAGATTTTTATCGAGAATATCGACCGCAAATCGGGCGTGGCAGTCCTTTGCTTCGACAATGACAACCTGCGCGAGCTTGCTAAGGACATTGACCGCAAAATTATTTCCTACGCGATTGATAACCCCGCCGATTTTACGGCAAAGAACATTCGCACGACAACTAAGGGCGTGGCGTTTGAAGTTGTGCACGGCGAAGAGACCTTAGGCAAAGTTCAGCTGGCGATTCACGGGCGGCACAACGTCCTTAACGCTTTGGCGACGATTGCCACGGCTCTTGAGGTCGGTTTGAGTTTTAATCAGATTGCCGAGGGCTTAAGCAACTTTCACGGGGCTAAAAGGCGTTTCCAAACCAAAGGACGCGTCAGAAATATTTTAATCGTCGACGATTACGCCCATCACCCCACGGAGATTGCCGCGACACTCAAAGCCGCCCGCGAAACTAAGCCGCATAAAGTCATTTGCATTTTTCAGCCGCACAGATACAGCCGCACGCAACTTTTGCTTAAGGAATTCGGCGGCGCGTTCAAGGAAGCTGACCTTTTAATCTTGACGGACGTTTACTCGGCGGGCGAAGAAAAAATTTCGGGCGTCAGTGGCGAATCAATCCTGCAAGAAGTTTTGAGCACGACTAATCAAGCCGTTTCATACATTCCGAAGCGCGAATACATTGCCGCCGCTATCAAAGACCAGTTGTCCGCCGGTGATTTGGTTATCACTATGGGCGCAGGAGATATTTACAAGACAGGAGAGGAACTTTTAGAAATGCTTAAGGATTTACACGAGAAAAAAGTTGTCGTCGTATGTGGCGGCACGTCCTCGGAGGCTGAAGTCTCCAGACGCACCGGCAAGGCGATTTTTGACGCGCTAAGCTCCAAAAATTACGACATTGAACTTATGGAACTCAATCCGCAGACTTTTGCCGCTACGATTCGCGCTAAGGATTGCGGAATTGTCTTTAACGCGATTCACGGCAAATACGGCGAGGACGGACTGATTCAAGGGACGCTCGACATGTTGAAGATTCCTTACACCGGTTCGGGAGTGCTTGCCGCCGCTTTGACTATGGATAAAGTCGCCACAAAACATTTTCTGAACTCCGCGCAGATTTCTACGCCCAAATTCGCCGTTTATCGTGAAGTCGACCGTTCAGAAGACCTCGCCGCCGACATTGAAAACAAATTCGGGCTGCCCGTCGTCATCAAAGCCGCGTCGCAAGGTTCAAGTATCGGCGTGACTATCGTCGAGAAGCCTTCGGAGATTGCCGAGGCGATTGAAAACGCTTTTACCTTCGGCGACGAGATTTTAGTTGAGGAATTTATTCGCGGACGCGAGCTGACGGTTGCGGTTATGGGCAATGAGGACGCCGCCGAAGCCCTGCCCGTCATCGAAATCACCACAACGACCGGTCGCTACGATTATAAATCAAAATATACTAAGGGATTGTCGACGCACATTTGCCCCGCGCCGATTCCAGACAATTTGACCGCCGAAGTTAAAAAATTAGCAGTCGACGCCTTCAAAATCTGCAAATGCGCCGGCGTCGCCCGCGTCGACCTCATGCTTTCCGAAAATAATATTCCTTACGTCATCGAAATTAATTCCGTGCCCGGCATGACTGAAACTTCCCTTGTCCCCGACGCCGCTCGCGCCGCTGGTATCGATTTCCCCGAACTCTGCGAAAAAATTCTTGCTCTCGCCGAATTCTAACCCTTAAACGCAAAAAAATTATCCGAGCCTAGAAATTAAGCTCGGATTTTTTTATTTCCTAAATTATCGCGTCGTATTCGTTTTGGCGGCGTTTATTTCCTTTCTCATGCGGAAAATCAGCCCGTTAAACTCGTCAGCGCGTTTCTTTATCGCGTCTGCGTATGTTTTGGCGTCCGATAGGTATTCCGCGAAGTTTTGCCGCCTCAAGTCCGTAAATCTTTCCATAACTTCATCTGAAATCGTTTTTAACTTCTTTTCCTCTATAAATTCGTTTATCTCGTCGATTTGCATGTTAATTAGCGGCTCCGACCACTTAATTATAAAGATTTTTTCCTCCGTTTTGCCCGTCGAAAAGATTATGTCCTGCAATTCCTGTTGAAATGCGTTTGATAACTTGTTTAATTCGCTTTCTACCTCGAATTTCTCTTGCAAGTCGCCGCCTGACGTGAATACGAACTTCTGATAGATATTTTTCCGCTCATTCAAATAAAATTCGTCTACCTTGTCCCGATATTTACGCAGAATCGCTACCACTTGTCCTATTTTATCCCCTAAATAGCCCTTTAACACGAATTCAAACAGCGGCAACAATCTTTGTTCTATCAAAATCCTTTTTTTAGCCCATTCGTCGTACCAATTTATAAAAATTTCCTCTTCTATGCTCTCCGAACGGCTTATTGCTCGCATTTCCTCCCGCAAACTCGTCCGAAATGATTTATATTCCTCGCTGAATGCACTATGCGCCGATATTATTTCCAAAATTATTTTTTTGTGCGCCGTGAAGAAATTTAGCCGAGTCAACGCACTTTGAACCAGTTCTACTAGGTTTTCGACCAAAAATCCGAAGCTCGGACGCTCTTCACGCTCCAATTTTGCCATTTCTCTAAGCGATTCATAGCCCATATTGATTTCTGACAGCTTTTTAAAGAATACTTCCGCCTGTTCCTTGATTAAAAGCATTTCCCGCTTTATTTCTTCCGAACCAAACGCTAATTTTCTTACTAAAAACTCCTGCCGAGTCGCCAATAATGTATTTTCTTCGGGTGTGAGGTGCGGATTTTCGATATATTTGGCGTTTAACTTTAAAATTGTTCGTGTTAGTTCGCCGATTGACTCTTTTTGCGCCGTTTCTTGACTTTGAATCACGTTTAACAGCTCATCGACTACTTTTTGCGTAGCTTTGTAGTATTTTATCGGCGATTTTTCGATTTCGGCGACCGCGTAGCCATTTAAAATTGTTTGCGCGTCGATTTCTTGCTTTGGCGGCGTTATTTGCGTGTTTGATGGTGTGGATTTAGGTTTTTCAGGTATTGGTACGCCTAAAAAATGATTTCTAACCAAATTATATTCACTTTCTATAACATAACCATTCCTTGTAATGCCTGCACGCCCTAAAGTAATAAGAAATTTAATAATTGCCTTCTCAGAGCAACCAAATTCCTTTGCAAGCTCATAAACTCTTTTTACTTGATAATCCATAGGCTTCAACCTCCTTAAAAATGATTTTCGCGATTAAATTATAACATGGCGGGAAAAAATAAGCAAAGATTTTTTCAAAACGACCTCTGAAGATGATTTTGGGCTTTGAAAGACGCTTTGAAGTGATTTCAGCGGCTCGAAACTGCTTTTGGCAGCTTGAAAACGGTTTTGAGTGCTTGAAAGTGATTTCGGAGCTTTGAAACGGGTTTTGAGGTCGATTTTGAGGCTCAAATTACGAAATCCACCCACATGGATTTTGTATCGCGTGATAATGCGGGTTTTTCGGCGATTACAAAAATCAGGGGTGATTTGGAGGTTCAAAACGGAAAATCCAGAATATCGGATTTTTCAAAAGGCTAAGTGGCGTCAGGACGCGAAACAACAAAAAAAGCCCTTGCTCAGGGCTTGAGAAGGGCTGAAAAATCCAGCATACAGGATTTTTATCCGAAATACCGGATTTTTCAGTTCGTCAAGACGATAACGCCAGAATGCTTGAGATTCCAAGAATCGCCGCTGACCTCGAAGGTCGCCGCCCTCTCGACACGAATTTTGGAATAAGTGCCGCCGTCGAAATTCGATTCAAAGACCAGCCCAAAAGCGCGTTCGGCGTGATGATTTTCGGTGTAAGTCTTGAGATTTGGCACTACCGCAAAAATATTTCCGTCGACGTTGCACGCCCAAAAATCGCCGTTCGCTATGCCGGATTCCGTAAATTTCGGGGCTATTTTTGGGTTATTCATGCGTTCTTCGACATTTGCGCAGTTAAAAGCACGTATTTTATAGCGTCTAATGAATTTTTCGCGGGCTTGACGGGCACTAAATCCGCTCAATTTCTCCAAAGCGTTGAAATCATTTACAAAATTTTCTCCGATTGAACTTTCAAGGCTCGGCGAATTTTTTTCTGTAGAAATAATTTTTCGAGTCCCTAATTTCTTATTCTTAGTTCCTAAAAACATCTTTAATTCGGAAATAAAAATCGGTTCAACAGACAATTTTTTAACGTCGCGACCCTTTTTATCTACAAAAAAGTTATTAACATCGCTGATAAGGTCTTCTTCTTCAAAATTAATGCCTTCAGACCAGAGTTTTTGCGCGGAATTAAATCTATCTACGAAAATTTTAAATTCGCGAATACTATTAACCGTGACGCCCTCCGAAATGTCATAAGCACTGATAAACGCGCCCGCCGATTGATTTTCGCTGTTCTGAACGAAATTTTCGCCCGCCAATACCGCTGAATAAATAATTTCGTCAGCTTCGCCGAACATTTCCCGATTTATACGCGCTTCATCGAAAAATTCAGCGTCATTTGCAGGTTTTTCGACAATCATACCCGCCGCAACCTCGATTTTCGGCTGTTCGCTAAGGTGCAAATTAAATTTTTTATAATTTTCTAGTCCAGACGCCGCGACAAAGATTTTTTCAAGGACATTTAAATAAATATTTCCGTCAATTTCGGTTCCGCCTGTGAGCCATTTAAAAATTCGTGCGCCATTGCCACCAATGAACAAATGCGGCACCTTTTTTTCCCGATAATGCCCGTAATCATGCAAAATCTTAATTAATTCGCCTAAATAATGAAATAAACCCGCCGTAGCGAACTGCGAAGCCTGCAAAACGTTTTTAATTTGCTCCGTACCCGTTTTAAACTTCAAATCAGCTAAATATTTCTCGGAATGCTCGCGTAAATCGGCGTCAATTACCGCTTGACGTTGCGTTTCGTCATTAAATTTACCAGAAATTTTTTCGTCGGCAAAAAGCTCGTAATTATCATAAATCGGCTTAAAAAGTTGTCTTGCGGCGTATTTTATCGACGTATGATAAATAATTCGGGGTGATTCGCCGCTAATAACGCTAATATCAGTCGTTCCCGCGCCAATATCAACGCAAATTGCACCTTGAGCGAAATTTCCGCTTTTCCCGTCGAGTTTATTGAAGTGATAAGCCGCCGCTTTGCTTTCAGACCAGAAATTAGGCATATTTTCGACTGATTCACGGCAAATCTCTTGAAAAGAGACCTTTTGAGCCTGTGAAAACGCAGTAGGATAGGAAAAATTCCATTGAATGACGCTTGCACCGCTAGAAAACGCCTCAACAGCCGCTTGCAAACAAATTTGTTCGATATAAGCCGCCGTTTTACGTCTTTGGCGGTCATCGTCTTGCCATTTTAAATTTGCGTCGATATTTGCGGCTAATTGCTCGAAAACTCGCGTATTCTCGGAACTTAATAAAAAAACGTGCCCATCGATTAACGGACGAATATTTTTTGTATTTTCGACGTTGAGCAAGTGGAAAATGCTTAAAAAAGAGCCGTCAGCGCGATTTGGGATTTGCGACGGGATAAAATTGCGATAAGTTTGAGTTCGTGCGCCGCCTGAAGCTGTAATTTGGAATAAATGCGGCGAAAAATTCAATGGACGCGGCGAATTTTGATTTTCGGCGAAAAAAACCATTGTGGAGCTTGTCCCGAAGTCCACGCCGATTTTCCACGTCAAATTAACGTTACGTTCGGCGATTTTAGGCTTGTTAAGCAGAATTGCGCCGACTTCAAAAGGATTTTTACCTAAATGAGCGGGCGGATTGTACGTTACGATTAAAATTTCTGGAAATTTATCAAGTTTGGCGGTGAATCGGTTCTTCAAAAAAGATTTTTCATTGTGAGTGTAAGGAGTGACAAAATAAATATCTGAGGCAGGCAAATCGTCATCAGACTTATAATTTTCGTAGTACAGGTAGTAATTTTTCCAATCGGCGCGTTGAAAGTTGGGATAAAGCTCGATAACGGGTACTTCTTGGTCGATATAAATTAAATCGCGCTTTGGATAGGTTTTAGACCAACGAAAATCTTTTCCATCGCCATTTACGCCGCTAAGAGGAAAAATAAAGTGCAAATAAAAGTTTTCGGCGTCATCGGAGATAGAAATACGATTTGAAAGCTCTTCGGGCGTAAAAATATCCAACAGTTCACGTCTAAGGGGCAGAATCGGCGTTAAATCTTTTTCAACGAGCGAATCATAACCTTTAAGCGGCGGAGAGTTCGGAAAGGCGTTTGCAGGTTCGACAACAGCCATTCTGTCATAAAAAAAATCTTCGGGGCGGCGGAACTCAGCTCCGTTAAGATTTACGCGCCCAATTTTTTTATTATCGGCTAATTTATCATTTGAAATTTCATTTGCGCTGATGCCTTGCCAAATGACGAGCCTTGAGGCGTCGACGCCTTCAAAGCGGGCAAAGTCTCTGACGAATTCGGGCGAAATCAACAGCAAATGCTTTTTATCGTTGAGCAAACGGACTGCGGAATCTTCAAAGCGCGGTTCACGTCCTTTAATCGTGTCGTCGAGCAATCTGGTAATCCCAACGTGCAAATTTAAATTCGACGGGACAATTTCAAAGCTGACGGTCGAAGGGCGAGCCTTAGCAACGTCGCGTTCGTAATCGGCAATACATTTCAACAGCGCATTAGAAATTTCCTTAGCACGGCTCCCGAACTTCTCTAACCGCTGAATTTTGCCGTAAAGATTATCCAACCACATTTTGAGCGCGGCGAGTTCAACGGGCGACAGAAATTTTATCGGGTCGGTCAAGGTTCGTTGATTGGAACTCCACGGCGTGAAAATATTTCCGTCAAAGGTGTTTTCGTAGTCCGCCGCACAAGTTACGAGCGTCGTCGGCGAAGTCATTGCTAGCGGTCGCCCGTTGAAAAAAATTATGTAAACGTCGGTGAGCCAAGCGTCCTTGTTACCCGTCAATGATTCTTGCGGCGCGAGCGATTTTAAAATTTGTGCGAGGTCTGAATTGTCGTCGAGGATATTGACTTGCTCCGCTTTGAGGTCGAGACGTTTGAAATCTTTCAGCGCGAGCATTGCCAATAACGCCCGCCACTCGCCGCGAACTTTCTCATGCAAGCCCGTGACAAATTGTTTGGTCGGCTCCAAATCGAACAACGCCATTTTGAACAGCAACGGACGCGCCCACATGTCGGGGATTGAGTCAACCGAGCCCATATCCTTGATTGATTCGCCGCAATCGAGGCTGTTTGACAGTCCGAGCAAAAAATTTATGTCTGTTTCCTTCCAAATGCCTGCCTGGTCTTTGAGGACTTTGGAAACGTCTTCGTTGACCTTCGGCAGCATCGGGAAATATGAATTCGCCATGCTGATACCTCCAAAAAGTTTTCCGCGCCGATTATATCAGAAAAGCCCGCGCAGGAAAAATTTTTCTGTGCTATAATAAGCAAACATCTTGAACTAGGAGGTAATGTCTTATGACGCAACAGGAAGTAATCAAGGCGTTTATGCAAAGTCTCGACAAAACGGAGCTAAGCGGACGCGCGGCACTCGATGAGGCTGTCAGGGCGAGTTCCAATTTCTCAAGCTA
>JACXWG010000103.1 GCA_014764605.1 Quinella sp. 1Q5
CCCAAAGCCGCACTAATCGACGTGGACGCATGACCGACACCAAAGGAATCAAAAGGCGACTCGGCACGCTTCGGAAAGCCCGTAATGCCTCCCAAAGTCCGCAGTGTGTGGAATGTGTCGCGTCGCCCTGTTAAAATTTTGTGCGTATAGGCTTGGTGTCCGACGTCCCAAATGAGTCTGTCCTTGCTGAAGTCGAACACCGAATACAGCGCAAGCGTCAGCTCGACCGTTCCGAGACTTGGCGCAAGATGTCCGCCGTTTTTAGCGACCGTCGTCAAGATTAGCTCGCGAATTTCGCCCGCCAGCTCCTCAAGTTCAGCTAGGCTCATCGTGTGAAGTTGAGCGGGTAAGTTTAATCTCTTCAACAGCCCCGTGATAATCGCTCCTTAAATTTAAATTCCTTGTGAATCGACTCGTTTGTACAGTTTGCCGTCAACAATCAACTTTGCCTCGTTGTATTCAACGTCGACGACCGAAGCAACCGGAATTTCTTGCCAAGTGGGTTCAGCGTTCGTGTAGTGCATTCCCTCAATCTGTGCGCCGTAGGTGTTATAGGAGACGCGTTCGGAAATGTAATAATATCTCTTGTCGCCTTCCTTCTTGAAGTGAATTGTTGATATGTCGTAGGAAAGGTTCTCGATACCCGCCGGCATAATAGAATAGTTGCGGTACCAGTCAATCAGATCGTTGCGACCTTTGTTGCTGTAGTCCATGCGGAACATCCCGCAGAACGTGACATCTTCTCTTTCCGCCGTCATGGACGTGACCTGAACGGAATCCGTATCGAAGTAGATAACGTTATCGTCGTTGTCGGTGTAAATCTGTTGCCAGTTAGCAGCCAGAGCCGTCGCCGCAATCATCATTACCACCATCAACGTTGATAAAAAAACTTTCCTCATTAAAAACACTCCTCATAAAAATTTTATCTGCTATTCGGCGCAGTCAATGCAAAATCCTTTTTCAAGCAAATTATTTTTTGCGGGCAATCAGATATTGGACGAGTTCGCGCAAAAAGTCTGCCTCCGAGCCGAAAGCCTTAAGCGCGTCCAATGCCTCCGCAACTGCCGATTTAGCCAATCGCTTAGCCTCGTCAAGGGAAGTCAAGCTAACATAAGTAGATTTATGATTTTTTGCGTCGGAGCCAGTCGGCTTGCCTAAAAGTTTTTCGTCGCCCGTCACGTCAAGTATATCGTCCGTTATCTGGAAGGCTAAGCCGAAGTTTTCCGCGTAGTTCGTCAAGCTTCCTAATTGTTCATGCGTCGCGCCCGCTAAGATTGCTCCCGAACGAATCGCCGCCTTGAACAGTGCGCCCGTCTTGCCCAAATGCATTAGCTTTAACGTCGCTAAGTCGATTTGAACGCCTTCCGAACGCCAGTCAACTGCTTGTCCTCCGACCATGCCCGCCGCCCCTGCCGCAATGCTTATCTCCTTTAAGACCGTCAACAAAGTTTCGGGCGGAACGTCTTCTTGCCTAAGCGCGACTTCAAAAGCCAACGTCAACAGCGCGTCGCCCGCAAGAATAGCCATTGCCTCGCCGAAGACTTTATGATTAGTCAGCTTGCCGCGTCGGTAGTCGTCGTTGTCCATTGCCGGTAGGTCGTCATGAATCAAAGAGTAGGTGTGAATCATCTCCAACGCGTCCGCTACCGTGATAAATTTTTCCCCGCTACCGTTAATTGCATCCGCCGCCGACATCAAGAGTATTGGACGCAACCGCTTGCCGCCCGCCATCAAACTATATTCCATTGCCTGCATTAAATTTTCGTCAAGCGACCGCGTCCGCCGCAATTCTTTTAGCAAGTCCGCCTCGACTAGCTCAACTCTCCGCTGCCATAGCTCCTTAAACATTGTCCTTCCCTCCGAACTTCAAAGCAAAATAATCTTGGCGCATTTCCTGACGTGTCTTAAGTGCGTCCCATAGCTCGCCGATTGAATCTTTCCTTATCGCCGCCGTCAAATGATTGAATAGGTCGGGGAAGTCCTTTTCAAGCTTGCCGATTAAATTTTTTATCCGCTGACGATTAGTCAAGCCGTCGAACGGGCACGGCGATTTTAGAACCTCAAAACCGCGTGTGAAATTTTTTATCTCGAACTCCCGAACGTAAATCAGAGGGCGGATTACGGTTATATTCGTGCGGTCAAGGTAAGTCTTCGGCTGAAACGTCGTAAGCTGTCCACTAGATAGCAAGCTCATAAAAAAAGTCTCAACGGCGTCGTCGAGGTGGTGAGCATAGGCAACCTTATTCGCGCCGAGTTCATTGGCGTAACGATTCATAGCCGCCCGCCGGAAGTAGGCGCACGTATAGCACGGACTTTTATCCCCTTGCTCGTGAATCATGCTTGCAACGTCGACTTCGCGGACTTCGTGACTAATCCCCAGCTCATTGCAAATCTTTTTGACGGCAGAAAGTTTATCGCTTAAGTCGTCGCTGAACTTCGGGTCAATCGTCAGCGCGGCGAGTGAAAACTTTTTCTTCGTGCGTTCCTTAAGTGTCGCTAGTGCGTGAAGCAAAAGCAAGCTGTCCTTGCCGCCCGATACGCCGATTAAAATCTTGTCGCCGTCGTCAATCAGTCCGAACTCAACGACTGCACGAATTATCTTGCTGAAGATGACTTGCGGCAGTTCATAACGCATTTAACAGTTCCTCACGATTGACGGCATAAGTCCCAACCTTCGCCACGACGACGCCCGCCGCCACGTTGGCAAGATAAGCCGCCGCCGCCGAATCAATTTTCCCCGCCAAAGCCAACGCGAATACCGCAATAACCGTATCACCCGCGCCCGATACGTCGAAGACCTCCTGCGCCCGCGCTTTGATGTGGGAAACTTTGTCGCCGTCAATCAAGCTCAAGCCTTCCGCTGAACGAGTGACGACCAGCCCACGCAAATTGAATTCGTCGATGACTTTCTGAGCCGCCTCCTCAATCTGCGCGTCGACATTTGGAATTCTCTTCGGCAAGACGGCATTAAGCTCTTTAAGATTCGGTGTAATGAAGGTAGCGTCGAAGTACTTCTGCCAGTTATCGCCTTTCGGGTCAACGACGACAAACTTTTTAGCCGCACGACATGCGCCGATAATCTCGCGGCAAATCTTTTTTGTGCAGACGCCTTTGCCGTAATCAGAGACAATAACGCCGTTGACGTTCGGAAGTTGAGCCGAGAAATTTTTTAACAGCTCGTCTGTCGCCGAAATGTCAAGCTCGCCCGTGTCCTCAAAGTCCAGACGAATCATCTGCTGATGCCCGCTTATCACGCGGATTTTAGTTGTCGTCGGCTTTGAAGTCTCAATCACGCCCGAATAATCGACGCCGAGAGCTTTTAGCTTGCCGAGAAAAATTTCTCCGTGATTATCGCGACCGACCTGCCCGATTATCGAAGTCTGACAGCCGAGTAACGCAAGATTGTGCACGACGTTAGCCGCTCCGCCGAGAGTTTCCTTGACCTTTAGCACGCGGGCAATCGGTACTGGAGCTTCGGGAGAAATCCTCATGACTTCGCCGAAATAATATTTGTCTAACATCACGTCGCCGACCACCAAGACTTTACATGAGCCGATACCGTCCGCGACAAAAGCTTTAAGCTCGTCAATCATCTTAACGCCTCGAAAGATTTTTCTGCCGCCTCAATCGTCCGTGCAAGGTCTTCTTCGGTGTGCACGGCTGACATAAACAGCGTCTCGAACTGTGACGGCGCAAGATAGATTCCCTGCTCCAGCATTGCCGCGAAAAACTTTTTGAACTGCTTCTGATTCGTAGCGGCTGATTCGTCGTAGTTTGTGACTGGTTTATCGCTAAAGAATATCCCGAACATCGAACCGGCTTGCGGCGTCTGAATCGTGACGTTTGACCTTTGCGCCGCTGATTTTAGACCTTCGACGAGCTTTGAAGTTTTCGCGGTGATTTTTTCCGTCAAGTTGTCCTCAAGCAAAATCGTAAGCGTTTCAATGCCAGCCGTCATCGCAATTGGATTTCCGCTAAGCGTGCCAGCCTGATAAATCCTGCCGTCAGGCGAGACGTTACGCATGATGTCTTCGCGACCGCCATAAGCCGCACAGGGCAAGCCGCCGCCGATAATCTTGCCTAAGCACGTCAAGTCGGGTGTGACGTGATATTTTTCCTGCGCACCGCCCAAGGCAACTCGAAAGCCGCACATGACCTCATCGAAGATAAGCAACGCCCCAAATCTCTTTGTAACGTCACGAAGTCCGCGCAGATAATTTTCCTTCGGCAAGACAAGACCCATATTCCCCGCGACAGGTTCGACGATAACGGCGGCAATCTGTTCGCCGCATTGAGCAAAAGCACTTTCGACGGCAACAAGGTCGTTGTAAGGCAAAGCAATCGTATCCTGCGCCGTGCCATGTGTGACACCTGGGCTTGAAGGCTCGCCGAACGTCGCCGCGCCACTGCCTGCCTTAACCAGAAGACTATCGCTGTGCCCGT
The DNA here is from genome assembly GCA_014764605.1 of Quinella sp. 1Q5. GTDB lineage: Bacteria > Bacillota > Negativicutes > Selenomonadales > Selenomonadaceae > Quinella. Next base: position 4,444 of record JACXWG010000103.1, read on the forward strand.
GATAGCAACCAATGAACTTTATAATCTTCTCCCGCCCCGTGTAGCCGCGTGCAACTCTTAACGCACTCATCGTCGCTTCAGTGCCGGAATTTACCATGCGCATAACTTGCATCGACGGAAAGATTTTATTCACGAGCCGAGCCAGCTTAGTCTCAAGGAGAGTCGGAGCACCGTAGCTAGTGCCGCGAGCGATTTGACAACTTAACGCCGCAACAACCCTAGGATGAGCATGACCCAAGACGAGCGGTCCCCACGAGCCAACGTAATCAATATACTCATTGCCGTCAATGTCAAAGATGTGACTGCCCGCGCCGTGCGAGATGAACGGCGGATTGCTGTCGACACTGTTAAACGAGCGAACGGGACTGTTGACGCCGCCCGGCATGAACCTTTTAGCCTCAGCGAAGGCCGCCGCAGATTTCTTTAGATTCAAGTCGATTCCTCCTTAACAATTTGATACGCCGATTTTATCACAGTGCGCCAAACTTTTGAACGCTGATTTGAATTTTAGTAAGATCTGACACGTTACGACTAATAAAAAACCCTCCGCAGTGGAGGGAAAAAGCATTTCAGCCCATGTGAACGCCTTTAACCAGAAGTCTTGCCTTAGCTCTGGCGAGAGCAACCTCTGCTCTGTCAATATCAATGTCTTCGTGGGCTTTTGGCGACTGTTTATAAGCTGTGACACGTTCATTAGCGCGTTGATAAGCAGATTTCGCCCGCTCAACGTCAATATCGTCTGGAATCTCTGCCGCGTCCGCTAGGATTGTAATTTTATCGGGCGTGACCTCCATAAAACCACCGCTGATAAAAAGTTTAGTCTCTCCGCCGCCTTCTTTAATGCGCATTGCGTGCGGGATAAGTTCCGTCAAAAGATTTGCGTGCTTGGGCAAGATTCCCAGTTCCCCAACAATCGAACGAGTGATGAGCATGTTAATCTCTTTTGCGTAGACTTCGCCTTTGTCGGGCGTAGCAACCTCAAGCAGGATTGTGGCCATAAATCACGCCTCCTTGAGTTTCTCAGCCTTAGCAACGGCCTCCTCAATGCCGCCGACCATATAGAATGCCGCTTCGGGCAAGTCGTCGTATTTGCCGGAAAGAATTTCTTTGAAGCCGCGAATCGTATCTTT
>JACXWG010000104.1 GCA_014764605.1 Quinella sp. 1Q5
CGCCGTCCTGTAGCGTCGGTTGCATACTCGGTCCGTCCACTACATACAGCTCCACGATAAAAGTTCTAATCAACAGCGCGACCACGATTGCCGACACGATTGAAATTATCCAACTTCTTACTTCCTGCCCAATGATTGAGTTCATTAAAAAAATCTCCTCACAATGTCGCTTGATTATTGTTTGGAGATTTTCTATTCTGCCAACGCCGCCTTTTTCCTGCCGATTGAACCTTACAACGCCTGCCGATAAATTTTTCCGCTGAAATTATCTTTGAAGTCTTCCGCTCGCCCGACGGCGTATTCAATCTGATTCGGCGTGACCTTGCGAACGTAAACGCCAAAATTATCATCGTCGCTAGTGTCGTCAAGCAAGCAGTGAACCATTTTAACCTTATCGGCGGCTAGGTCGCCCTTCAAGGCTCGCGGCTCCGTCGTATAGTAAAGTTCAAACTCCGGCTCGTCAGCGAACGTAAAATAAGTCCAAACGCCGTAGCCGACCTCCCGCCCAATCTTTACCGTGAATGTATTGCCGTCGTTGCCCGCGTCGCCGAGGAAGTACGGGAAAATCATCTCGTCGTTAGCGTCGACATTGCGATTGACAATCTGAATATCCTTGCCGCCGCGTCGACAGCGAATCAGCCCGAACGCCACGCCCGTTTTGCCGGTTCGTTGCTTGTCGAGTTCCATAACGTTCGATTGACTGTTCTTATCGGCAAAGAATGCTTTGATTGCGTTCGCCAAGTCGTCGCTCCGTTCGTTTCGTTCGGCTTTTGAAATGCTATCTTCCGCAAGCTCGGCTAGTTCCTCGGCTCCAATCTCCCTAGCCAACGTCGCAATCTCTTTCGCGGCGGGAATGATATTTTCAGCGGCGGAAAGTTTCTCGGCAAGGGCAAGCAGTTCGGCTTCAAAGTCCATACCAAGCGGCATGTGTAGGATAAATTCTCCGTCCTCGCGGCTGATGAATTCGTCGAAAATCTTCCTGACTACAGGAGAACGGCACGAATTGCCCGCAAGGAAAATGTGAATCGGGGAAATTTCCTTGCCCGCGAACGCAACCTTAAGCGACTGGAAGAAATTCACGACGCCTTCACGTATCCGCCGCTCAATCAGCCCGTCTAACTTGTCAACGTCAATTTTCAGCGTGACGGGCACTGATTCCTTAGCAAACAGTTTCAAGGGCAGGGCGTCTTCGGTCAGCTTAGTGCGGTCGGTGTTCTCCCAAATCGGGCGTAATGCCTCGGCGAGTATCCGATTGTTCATGTGCGCCGCTGAATCCCTCGTGCGACTTACAAGCGTCTCTGCTCCCGCGAAGACTTCACAGCCCGCCGGCAATGCGAACGGAATTTTTTTACTGCGCATCTCCTGCAAGTTGTCTTTGTAGACTTCATAGGCTAGCAACTCCAAAATATTTTCGCCGCCAAGCAGAGCATCGCCATTGAACCCGAATTGCTCAATGATAAAGTTGCGGCGGTGATTCTTCGGGACGTACTCAATCCCAAAGTCAAAATCCGTGGTGCCGCCCCCGAAGTCAAACACGCCATAAGCTACCTTGTCATCTGCTTGCTTAGGCTCAAGCTTGAAACCCTCCAAAGCACTGATTGCATAGGCGGCTGGCTCGCTGGCTCCCAAGTACACGCGGAACCGTTTCATAATCTCTTCGTCGGCAAGCAGGGCGGGCGGCAGTGATTTCCTTAGCCCGCGTTCAAAGCTCTGGCGAATGTGCTCGCGAACGTCCTTCCTGTAATTGACCGGATACGACAAGATATAATCCAGATAAATCTGCCGGTGCATGTTGTTGATATAAAGTCCGAGGTAATAGGCGTAAAGCTCAATGGGGTCGAAGTCGCCCGCGTCAATCGAATCCGTTTCAAGGTAGGGTTTAATCTCCTGAATCGCCCCTTGCAAGTCCTTTAGCACTGGATAGCTTTGCTCGTCCTTAGCCCACTGCTTTAACTCGCTGAAGACCGAATTATAAACCGAGGAGCCGACGTTTTCTTTGAAGATTGCCTCCGCCGCCTTGTGAGAGACCGTAACTTGATTCCATTCCGTGAAGGGTCGCCCTGTCCGCTGACGATACGCCGCCAAGAAGTTTTGCAGGTCGCGCAGTTCAATGACGGTCGGATTTTGGAAGTCGTCGACAGTCGGGGCTTTGGAATAGTCGCCCTTGCCAATCCTCAGCATACGTGATTCACCGTCGCGGCAAACTACGATTGTATTTTTGGTGCCGAAGTCGATTGCGCAAATGCCATTAAGGCGCACGTCGAGTTGAGGCGGTCGCGCCACGAGCATTTCAGCGGCGGGCAACTGTACTTGAATTGAATCCTTCGCCGAGTCCTCGAATAGCTCCCAATGCCCGCGATTAACATCAATTAGCAGTCGTTCGTCATAGGGCTGAATGTTTGCGCGTTTGAAGTCGCAGTTCAGCAATTCTTGCTTGAGCGACGCAACCGAGCCTGTATACTGCCGCGAACCGTCCATGACACCTTCGAGCGTCCCTTTTATGTCGAAATCGTAATCAAAAACTTTCGCCGTGAACTTGCCGCCGAGCACGTCCCTTTTAAAGCGGTCGCCGTCAAAGATTATGTTCTTGTTGTCGTCGAAGGAAACATACTCCTCGATTTTGGCGTAGTCGTCGATGAAACTTTGGAAAAGCTTTTCTTGTTTAGGCTTGAGACCTTCGGGGACAAGTCCGAGCTGAATCCACGTAAAGAAAGCGTCGTGATAATTCATTGCCGCCGCATTTTTCCTGCGCAGTCTGTGAATTGGGACAAGATGTGCTGTGTAATCACAACCTCTGCCGCCACAGTAACCCACATTGCTATTTTCTCGCATTCGCCACCAAAAATTAGGATGGTTAGAGCAACCAGATTGTTCTTCGCCTGTAATAACTTCACAGTCCCAAGTTACGTTTCCATAATATTTGAATCGTCTATATTCGCTGTTATCCACATAAGGATTGCCGTTATCTTTTGCAAAAGTTTTTTTGCATTCATTAAGCGTCATGGGAACGAACTTAAAACCTTCTCGTTCTTCTGAATAGGCACGAGCGGCAGAGCTTTGGTCACATCTGTACACGGGCAAATCTTTTTTCTCCATGCGCGGGAAGAGTCCGCTAACTTCGCGGTCGAACCAAAGAAATTTATTCTTGAAGAGCACGAAACGTTTATCAGCGGCGGGCGCGATGTCGTCCTTGAGCGTGGCGAGACTTTTAGCAATCTCATCGCCCTTAGCGGCGGCGGCGTCGGTGAAGATGTGGTCGAACTGCAAACGATTGACCAAAACAGATTCGCAGAGCGTCGGGCGGTTCTTCGATAAAGATTTTTCCATAATACTTGCCTCCTAACCAACTTTAACGATACTTTTCTTGATGATGCGGTGATTGTAGTTGTTGCGGTAGCCGGGCAGATAGACTTCGGAGATTTTGCCTTGCGCACGACTGCCGGGGGCTTCAACGTGAATATCCGAGTCGAAAGGGTCGCCGACCTTCACGGGCAAGATTGAGTAGCTCGCCTGCACCTTAGAGGCGTTGACCAGCCCCAAGCAATACATGAAGACTTCGCACAAAATCTTAGCGTCTTCCAGATTGCCGCCCATGACGCATTCACGCCACACATCCCAAATCGTCTCAAGGGAATTGACTTGCGCCCCGCCGCAAATGAACGACGTAAAGTCATTGCGCGTGAAGACTCCCGCCGACAAGAGCTGTTGAGCATGAGAGCCGACGCCTTGATACTTCTGATAGAGTTCAAAGCCGCGATTGAAGTCCTCCAGCCTAGAAAGCTTGCCTTCCGCGTCGTCGAAATCCTTTTGAAGTTTTTCCGACCGCTCCTGTTCGTCGTTATACTTTTTAATCCACGTTTCGAGCTTGCCTTGAAGTTCATTTGCGCGCCGTTGCTGGTGTTCGTACTGCTTAATCCACGCGTCGCCGTCGATTTTGAGCTTATCTGCGCGTCTGCGTTCGGCGTTAAACTTTTCCTTCCAAGTGTCGACCTCGCGTTGAAGTTTATCCGCCCGCCTGCCCTCAGCTTTGAGTTCAGCTTGAAGAATTTTTGCCCGCTGGCGTTCGTCGTCAAACTTTTGCTTCCACGGGTCGACCTCGGCTAGAAGTCTATCCGTCCGCTGTGATTCAAATTTGATTGCCTCCGGAATTGGTTCTTGCACGTCGTCCGCCTGCTGATTCACGATTGCCAAAATCTTTTTCCGAACGTCAGCATCGTCCAACAAGCTAAGCAATTCATCTTTGTTCATGAGTCTCGCCTCCTTTTGGAAAAGTTTTTCGTCAAGCCCGTAATAATTCCTTCGACAAAAAATTTACCTTGACGTATTGACTTTTTGATTATTTACAATTATCATTGGCGACGTTAGAAAGAAACGCTAAGGAGTGATAATCATGGTAGCAGAGAAATATACGAACAAAGCGCAAGAGGCAATTCAAGCGGCTCAACAGCTCGCGGCAATGAAATATCATCAGGAGTTCAGCTCGGTGCATTTGATGTTGGCGTTGGCTAAGGAGCCGGAAGGATTATTGGCGACAATCTTTAGGGAATGTCAAACGGATTTGCCAATGCTAAAGGTCAGACTGGAGGCGGAGTTGAATAAGATTCCGCAAGTCAAAGGTCAAGAGCGGCTGTCAATGGGCGTGGATTTGGCGCGTGTCATGGGTAAGGCAAAGGATTACGCGGCGGCTATGAAGGACGAATTCATCAGCACGGAACATTTACTGCTTGCCCTAGTCACCGACGGCAAAAAGGAAGTGCAAGACATTGCCCGCGAGTTTAACCTGAACAAAAGCAAAATCGACGCAGCGATAAAGAAGAATCGCAAGCAGAACGTCACGAGCGACAATCCCGAAGAGACTTACCAGAGTTTAGCGAAGTTCGGACGGGATTTGACGCAAGCGGCGTTGGCTGGCAAGCTCGACCCTGTCATCGGGCGCGACGAGGAAATTAGGCGGACGATTGAAATCCTAAGCCGACGGACGAAAAATAATCCCGTGCTAATCGGTGAACCGGGCGTCGGCAAAACGGCTATCGTTGAAGGGCTTGCAAGACGTATCGTTGCGGGGGACGTGCCCGAATCCCTCAAGAACAAAACGCTTTACGCTTTGGACATGGCGGCGTTGATTGCGGGCGCGAAGTTCCGCGGCGAATTCGAGGAGCGGTTAAAGTCCGTCCTCAACGAAATTACCAAATCGGACGGGCAAATACTTCTGTTTATCGACGAGGTGCATACGGTCGTTGGGGCTGGCAAGTCCGAAGGCGCAATGGACGCGGGCAATATCCTTAAACCAATGCTGGCGCGTGGCGAACTCCGTTGCATAGGCGCGACGACCCTTAACGAGTACCGCAAGTATCTGGAAAAGGATACCGCCCTTGAACGCCGCTTTCAGCCCGTCATGGTCGGCGAACCGAGCGTTGAGGACACTATTACAATCCTGCGCGGCATAAAGGAACGTTACGAAGTTCATCACGGCGTTAGGATTCGTGACGCAGCTTTAGTCAGTGCGGCGACGCTTTCCGACCGTTATATCAGCGACCGATTCTTGCCCGATAAGGC
>JACXWG010000105.1 GCA_014764605.1 Quinella sp. 1Q5
CGATTCTCGGCATAGTTTTCTTAGGCAAGCCGAATTTCATTGCGACTTATCCAATCGTGGCTAATACGTTCTCGACGACGGCGATTTGGGTTGTGATTCGGATTTTCGGCGCGATATTCATTTGGCTAACGTATCTAGGCGTTGAGTCGGGCGAAGGCGGCGCGGGCGTCATCAGTCTTATAACTTCAGCCGACAACGGCGGCTTCGTGCTAAATGATTTGCTCAGCGTTTTGGTTGTAATTTTCCTTCTGGCGGGGCTTTTGCTACCGTTGCTGTTGGATTTTGGGCTTTTGGAGTTCATCGGCGCACTTTTAACTAAGGTTATGCGTCCGCTGTTCACGATACCCGGACGCGCCGCCGTCGACTGCATTACGTCTTGGATTGGTGACGGTACCTTAGGCGTCATGCTAACGGCGAATCAATACGAGGGCGGCTATTACTCCAAACGCGAGGCGGCGATTATCTCAACGACGTTTTCCGCCGTGTCGATTACGTTTTCAATCGTCGTGTTGGCGCAAGTCGACTTAATGGAATACTTCGGGCTGTATTATCTTTTAATTTGTGCGATTGGTATCGTCTGCGCGTTAATCCTTCCGAGAATTCCACCGCTTAGCTTAAAGAAGGACGAATACTTAGTTCCCGGCAAGGCAATGGGCGAATCACTCCCCGAAGGTTACGCAACGTCTTTTCAATACGGAATCGCCTTGGCTCGTGAACGCGTCGCCGAACACAGAGGCTTTGAACAGTTTATGGAAGGCGCATTCAAAAACGCGGCGGGCATGTGGTTTGGAGTTTTGCCGGTCGTCATGTGCATAGGAACGTTGGCTTTGGTCTTGGCGAATCACACGACGATTTTTGACACGCTCGGTTTGCCGTTTCTGCCGCTATTGCAGCTCCTTGACGTGCCACAAGCCGAAGCCGTATCAAAAACGATGATAGTTGGCTTTACGGACATGTTCACGCCGTCAGTCCTCGCGGCGGGCACGATTACAAGCCCCATGGCAAAATTTATCGTGGCAGTCATTTCCGTCACGCAACTGATTTACTTATCGGAGGTCGGCGGGCTTATCCTCGGCTCCAAAATCCCCGTCAATCTGCCCGAACTGTTTATCCTCTTCCTTGAGCGGACGATTATCAGCTTGCTAATCGCCGCACCTGTCGCGCACATGTTCTTTACGACTTAACGCTTGATTTTTCCCGACGCGGCAACTATAATTTCGGCGAAAATAAAAAAGTCCCGCGACCTTGCGAGACTGGTGTTTGACAAGCGGTTTAGCCCTCAAAGAAATTTTCTAGGTAATGTACTGTGTGTGTTGTCGCTTAGCTGTGCAAGAGCTTAGGCGGCCGTTTTGCTAAGAAGGAGCATAATTACTCCCGTCAGAGCCGTGATGCGAATGATGATTTTAACCACGCGCATCTCTTCACCCCCAATCCGAGGGCTGTCTCAACCGCCTGCCGTCATTGGCGCAAACACTCAAAGAACTTCACAAGCCGTCCGTGGTAAGAACTACAAAAGATTTTATCACGAACAAAGATTTTTACAAGCCGATTGCGTCGGCTTCTTTTTTTGCCAAAGTTCAATCGCTAGACACGCTAGAGCAAAAACCGTGACTGCTAGACTCCGATAAGTAAAGAACGCGTGAATGTGCGAATGCCCGCTTGCAAGCACGTACCAGGCGAATGGCAACGCGGCAGGCAACAAATACGGCAGAACTATTCGGCGGGTGATAAGGTGTCGACGGCTAATCAAGACATAAAGCAAGGCGATTATCCCGATGAACAGAAAGATTCTAATCGGTCCATGTCCCAAGGTCGCAATGTTTCTTTGAATCGCGCTGAGGAAAGAAATCTGCCAGCCCGCGGCGGCGTGGTCGCTAACAACTCTTGCGTGAACCATGATTTGATGAAGACCGTCCATTAAAACGTTCTGCCCCGTCAAGACGTAAGCCGCAATCCATTTTCCTGACCACATGCCCGCATAGCCGACGCCCCATGAGATAAAATTCCCGCCCATAACCTTAAGCGGAGTATCTTTGTTGAGCAGGTAGAAGACAATCAGCGGCAAGCCGACGGAGAAGATTGGATAAGTTAAAAAGTCCGTGAACGCGACGATTATCCCGATTGCCGCGAAGAAGTACGGATAAAGGTCGTCGTCAATGAGGCGGCGATTTTTTTTGAGCATGATGATTATCGCCGTCAAAGTCACAACGTAAATTGATGAGAATTGGAAGGACATAGACACCGAGACTAAATTTATCGTCATGACGACTGCGGCGAAGGCTATCGCGTGCGGCATTCCGAAGGTTTTATAAATCATGAGCAAGGCGGCGACGAATAAGATAAAATCCGTGTACGCCATCAACATGCGCACATGGTTGACTTTAGCCATCATCAGCATTGGCTTGAGAATCACTAAGTAGCCATGCCAATAGCGCGGATAGTTTATCTCGGTTAAGCCGCTCATGTCGTCGTGCATAACTTTTATCAGGGTGTTGACGGGCTTTTCATCTTGCATGGGTCCGAAGCGCGGATTTAGCATTGCCGCTCGGACGGTGTCGGCTATCGGGTGAGTGACTTCAAGTATCATTATCGCATCGGTGAAGTTATCAAGCTTGGAATGTTCGCCCGAACCCCACGTCGGATAATTCCCTTCGCGTTCATAGATTCTCAATCCCTTTTGAACGTTTTGTATAACGTGTTCGGTAGGCAATGAGTAAACAAAAATCATCAGCCCCGCGCCGATAAAAACACTAAGCACGATGCCGATAATTATCTTTAAAAGTTTATGTGTGTTAAGCATATGCAAACTCCAGCTCCGGCACGGCGTCAATCAAATTCAACGCGGCGGCTTTGTGATAGTAAAGCTTGAGAGCCTCCAAAGCCTGAGCCGTCAAATCCCACTTAATCGCGCCGCCCAAATATTTATCCAGCTCATCGAAGGTAAACGGCTTCGTTGCAAGCACAGACTCAATCGCTTGCGCCTTGTGCTCAATTCCGAACGCGAACGCCTGGATAATCTTATCATACGTCGTCTTGAATAATTCGGGCTGATTAGTTACGAAATCTTTTCTAACAGTCCACAGCGCGTAAACCATCTGCCGCCCCGTAAGCTTGTGCCACTCGTGCCCAATGTCATAGATGTAGAAACCTTCTGAGCGATGCAGGTAAAGATAAAGTGCGTCGTCGCCGATAAAGAGCGCGGCGGTTGCGTCGTCGTCAACGGGCTTATCAACGGTTATGGAGCGCGTCTGGTAGTCGGGTGCGGCGTCGTAGCTTTCGTGCAGGATAATTTTCAGCAACCGTTGAGCCGTCGCGGATTTGGACGTTAAAATAATCTTATCGTCGCGCAGAGTTTCAATCGGCTTGCGGGAGACTAAAATTATACTCGTCACGTCGTCTTCAGCACGAACACAAAACTTAGGCAGAATCAGCAGGCTATTGCTTTGGCGTGCGTATTCAATCGAAGAGACGTTGCTAAGGTCGATTTGCCCCGCCGCAAGCTCGGCATTTAGGAAGGTCGGCACGCCACGGACGATTTGCAAATCCTGCGCGGCGTTTTGATAGCCGTAATGGAGCGGCAGGACGTTCAAGAAGTTTATATGCCCGATTCGCGGACTCATTTAAACATCTCCTTAAGAATTCAACTTGACCATTGCTTGACTAAGGGCGGGCGTCATTTTAAAATCGTTTTGGGAGGCGATTCTATGAACGACAACAACTTCAACAAGACGGAGCAGACGACCCGCAACGAAGGCGACGCACGCTTTGACGTAAGCTCACTCGACGAGGTCAAGGACGAGAACGGCAACGGAATCTTCCACATGACGCCACGTTTTAAATGGATACTCGCGTTATCAATCCTGCTGTTGTTCCTAGTGTGCGTGCTTATGTACTCGGTTTATATGGACGCCCTCGCCGCTCAGATTTGGCAGCTTGCGATATGGGGCGTGTGCGCGGTGCTTGCAGTTTACTCCGTCATAAAAAAATCTTTGGCGGCGGTGATACTCAACTTTATCCTGTTCTTCGGCATGTCACTGATACCCGTCTGGCAATCGGCTCACGAAAACTTTCAAGCGGTCTTTAAGCTATTTTTCGGCTAAAAAAATTTCCCCCTCCGAATCTGGAAGGGGATTTTTTATGTCTGATAGAACTGCTCCGCCTCCGTAACCAGTTGACGGATAATTTCCTTGACGGGCAAGATTTCTTTGATACGCGGCATGTATTCGCCGGTGAAGACTAAACCCGTTTCCAAATCTCCTTGCTGAGCTCGCGTCAAGGCTCGGACGATGCAGAAGTTATGCTTGCACGCCTTCAAGCACGAGTCGCAAACCTTCGGCGGAACATTGCCTGTCATCACTCGTTTGGAAAAAGGAGTGATGACCGCCCGCCCTGGCAAACCAACTGGACTATTGATAACGACGACATCTTCTGGTTGAGACTTGAGATAATATTCCTTCAAGCTCGGTGCGCCGTTTGATTCAAGACTCGCCGCGAATCGTGAACCCATTTGCACGCCGTTTGCGCCCATTTTCAGAACGTCGGCTATATCTTTGCCAGTGAGGATTCCGCCCGCCGCTATGACGGGGATATTAACTGCGGCGCGAATCGGTTCAATCAGCTTGCGGACAGAAATATCCGTGCCGAGGTGTCCGCCTGCCTCTTTACCTTCGACGACCACCGCCGAGGCTCCCAGCTTCTGTGAAATCTTCGCCAGCTTGACAGAGGAAACTATCGGGACTATCGGCGTGCCAGACTCTCTGCCCAGCCCGAAAATATCTCGCGAAAACCCCGCGCCCGCAACGATTAAATCAATCCCCGCGTCTATCGCCGTATGAACAATCCCTGCGAAATCACTTGCCGCGACCATGATATTTATCCCGATTATGCCGTCGGTCAAGGAGCGTGCCAATTTTATCTCGTAGCGCAATTCGTCATGAGCCATGCCCGACGCCGCGATTAATCCTATGCCGCCCTCTTTGGCAACCGCCGCCGCAAGCCGCGCAGTCGATAGCCTTATTGCCATGCCGCCCTGCACGATTGGGATTTTTGCTATCTTACTTCCTATTTTTAGTTCCGGTAGTCTCACGGATAATCCTCTCCAAAAAAGCTGTTAGGGATTAACGATTAGAGAGCCTAACCACTAATCCCCCGTCACTCATCAAGCGTTGGTTTCTCCGTCTATGTACTTAACGACATCTTCGACGGTCTTAATTTTCTCGGCCTTCTCGTCGGGGATTTCGATATTGAACTCCTCCTCGAACGCCATGATTAATTCAACTATGTCCAAAGAATCCGCGCCCAAGTCATCGACGAAAGTCGAGCTCATCTGAATCTCGTCCTCTTCGACTCCAAGTTGATCTTTGACGATTTTTTTAACCCGTTCAAACGTTGACACTTACAGTCACCTCCTTTCAAAGCTGCGTCACATGACCATTCCGCCATCTACTGACAAAACCTGCCCCGTGATATACGCCGCCTCATCTGATACCAAGAACGCCACTGCATTGGCAACGTCTTCGGGAGTTCCCATTCTTCCCGCAGGTATC
>JACXWG010000044.1 GCA_014764605.1 Quinella sp. 1Q5
CCAAAATATTGATGGTGACGGTACGTTTCAGTTCGGTGTACTCTTCTCCGCTTTTTAGTTCGTTGTAAAGTCGCGACCAATAATGGGCAAACGCAATTCAATCAGCCGCAAGTTCAAGCTCAAGGGCAAACGCAATTCAATCCTCCGCAAGCTCAAGGACAAACGCAGTTCAATCAGCCGCAAGCTCAAGGACAAACGCAGTTCAATCAGCCGCAAGCTCAAGGACAAACGCAGTTCAATCAGCCGCAAGCTCAAACTCAAATGCAAATTGACCCGACGATACCGCGAATGCGTCGAAGCAGAATAAAGCCTAAACACGTCAGCGAAGATTTCGTTAATCGACAAGAAGAACTGCGAATGCAAATGGAAATGGCAAAGAACGCCATGCTTAAGCAAAACCTGCAGAATACGCCGCAGACTAACGACACGATGAAGAGCCTAGCGCAATTCCTCCTTAGGAATCCCAGTGCAACACAGACGCCACGCGACGCCGCTTTGCTCCAAAACTTTATAAACAATTCGCAGCAGATGATGTCCGAAGACGAAGCACGCCACTTACAAAATCTCCTACGCCTTTGTCAAAATAATATTCCGCTCACCGTTCGGCAAGCCGCCGTCCAACAAAATCTCCCTGACTTGCCGAGGCTTTGGGCTTTTATGCAGATGTGCGACATGACTAACGTAACGTCTAAGATGAATGCCCGCGCCTTTAAACGTGCTGGAAAAGAGGTCGCCGACTTTACCAACGCAATGCGTCATGCCATGAGCGCGGAAAATTCCGTCGTGCAGAATCAACGCTCTTTCCAAATGATGTTGCCGCTTTATATGGGCGACAACGAGGCAAGTTACCCGACTTATCTTAACGTCTACGACGAGAACACCAAAGACGAGGAAACTGGTCAAGAAAAAAAGGAAACGTGGTTCCGTATCTGCGTACTCACCGATTACATTGGAGCGGCGGAATTGGTCTTTCGTGTTTACGAGAAAACTCATCTGGATATGCGCTTCTATTTCTCGCGAATCGACGTTGCCGAGGAGTTTAGGAGCACTTACCTTGATTCGTTGCGCAACTCCCTAAAGCAGACTGAACTTAACGTCGGAGAAGTGCGCGTAGGTGGTGTCGGCGAACGCATGTTCAGCTTTTAATCACGCCTCTGAAATAATGACCGCGTGTAAAGTTCTCAATCTCCGCCCCGCCGAACTTGTAAGCGTGAACAACTCGTGCGGTTTCCTGCAACGTCAAGGCTCGACAATCAACGCGTATCCTAGCCACGCCGTCAAAATCGTTACGATATTCAATCAAGGAAAGCATTTTGGCGTTTAGGATATGCATTCGACAGAATTGGTCACAGGCGACGGGGAAAAGTTCATCCTTCCTGTCGCGCAAGAAAAAGTTTTTCGTCCGGCAAATGTGCGGGCATTTTTTTTTGTCTAAGCCGCCTAGGAAACTTCCGAGCACACAGTAAGCCGAAAGCATCAACTCCTGCCGACCATGAACGATACATTCCACGGGCAAGCAAGATTTTTCTGCCAAAGTTTTGACTTGCGCAAGGTTTAGTTCGGGCGATAACGTCACGCCTTCGACACCTAGTGACTTTAGGAAATTAATCGTCGCTTGATTGAAGACGTGCATAGAAAAATCCGTGCGAATCGGTATGCCAAATCCCTTAGCAAGCTGGAGCATCGCAAGGTTATGGACGTAGACGGCGTCGACCTCAGCGGGCACCGTGAACGGTTCCCCCTCACGGACAAGACGCGGCGTCGCCAAAAAAATTTTCTTCCCGCGCTTATGGACGAGTTCAATCGCCGCTGACGTGTCTTTGACTGGCTGATTGGTAAAAGTTTCTCCGCCGAATAAAATTTCGTCTGCGCCCGCGTCAAGAGAAGTCCGCAACTTCTCCAACGTGTCGACGTGAGCAACAAGCTTAGTCTCTTCGACCGTGCAAGGCGGATAAATTTTTTCTTCGGCAGGGGTAAGGGGCTTGCGTTCAAACTTCTTAAGGCGTTGAGTCTCCAAATCTTCGACGACACGCCGCCGCAAGTTATTGAGTTCGCTAATCGGAATCATCAAGCCCGCGTCTAGGTCTGCGGAAATTTTTTCTAGCGAGAAGATTGAATTGCCCAAGCGTCCGAGTTGACTGCGTAGCGTCTCCAAAGTCAGAGGACGATTGAGCGCGGGTTCGGCGATAAATTTCGTCTGCGCGGTCGCCGAGTTGCCGTCGATGTCAGTCATCGTCAGCGTCAACGGCTCGCCGAGTTTAGCTTTGACCTCCGCCGCAACTTTGATTCGGCGCACGGGAGCCCCGACGAAATATTTTCTAGCCTCGGCGGTCAGTTGTGCGTCAAAGATTTTAAACGCTCTGTCATGAACGTGTATACCCTTCGTGCTTGCAAGCTTAATCGTGCACAAGTCGCTGTGCAAGTCGAATTCCTCAACTGTAAACGTCACGCGCCCACCAACCTTAATCCAAATCTCCACCTGGTCGCCCATATGAACTTCTCCGCTTAGCTTAAGAGTAATCTTATCTCGCCCGACCTCCGCGACTCTGCCAATCAACACGCCGCGATTATTTGGACGCATGTCGCTGATTAGGTTGCGTCCGGGATTCTTCTCAAGGTAAGCCGTCGTGAAATCCCGATTAAAAATCTGCGCGAGCTTGCGTCTGTCTTCTGCCGTCGAAGTCCCCTTGTTCAAAGCGTCGCGATAAACCTTAACAACCGTGGCGACGTATTCTGGACGTTTCATGCGACCTTCAATCTTTAAGCTCGTGACGCCCGTTTCAATCAGCTGCGGCAACAAGTCAAGCGTATTTAAATCCTTTGGGCTAAGCAGATACTTGCCCGCGTCTAGGAGTTGCTTGCCGTGTTCGTCGACGAGTTCATAGGGCAAACGGCAAGGTTGCGCACATCGTCCGCGATTACCGCTCCGCCCGCCGATTAGAGAACTCATTAGGCATTGCCCCGACCAACACACGCATAACGCCCCGTGAATAAAAATTTCCGTCTCAATCGGCGACTCGCGGCAAATCTTCTTTATCTCGTTCAAAGTTAGTTCACGGCTCAAGACCACTCGACTAAAGCCAAGCTCGGCAAGGGCTTTGACGCCTTCGAGATTGTGAATCGTCATCTGCGTCGAGGCGTGCAACGGGATTTCGGGTGCGACCTGCTTAGCGATTGCCGCCGCTCCCAAGTCTTGAACAAGTAGTGCGTCGACGTTCGCCCGCCGAAGGAACTTCAGATACTCCGCGAATTCGTCAAGCTCGGTGTCAGCTATGATTGTGTTTACCGTGACATGAATTGCCACGCCGCGCAGATGAGCAAACTCAACAGCTTTAAGTAGTTGCTCGCCAGCGAAATTCTCAGCATAAGCCCGCGCCCCGAACTTTTCTCCCGCAAGGTAGACGGCGTCCGCGCCCGCTTCTACTGCCGCCTTTAATGCCTCGAAACTTCCAGCCGGTGCCAGTAACTCAACCAATCGAATCCCTCCGTTTTTTACAAAGTATAACACAGCGTCGCAAAAATTTTCTGGTAAGCGGCAGGATTAATTGTTGGCTTGCAGAATTCAAGCTTGAGATTAATTAAAGAGTTCATTTGAAGTACAGGAGGGCTTTCAATGGCGAAGAAATATTACAGCACAAAAATCGTGGGCATCGGCGGCGAGGTCTCTAAGTTTACCAGTCTCGTTAAAATGCTCGTTATCTTCGATGATTCAATGGTTCTGCCTGAACTGCGCGACTTTTCCGTTTTGCACAGCGGCAATAAAATCACCGACGTTATCAAGGCGGGCGACGTTCTCAAGATTGCGGACTCTGAATTCAAAATCCTCAGCGTCGGCAACGAAGTCAACAACAATATCAAAAGCCTCGGTCATATCGTCATCAAGTTCAACGACGATAAAGATGACTTGCTTGAAGGTAGCATTCACGTAGAGGATAAACCCATTCCGAAGTTCCGCATTGGCGATGAGATTGCAATCTTTGAAGGTAGCTCGGAGGCTTTGATTGGCAAGACGGCTATAGTTGTGGGCGACGACAAGACCCTTTGCGCGGCAGTAGCTTTGATTCTCAATGACAACGGCGCGAGAATCGTTGAGGACGAAGACGCGGACATCCTTGTTAAGATTAAGTAAATCGTCACTGGTATAAATCTCTTCGACTGTCGGTCAATAATCGGCAGTCTTTTTAATGCAAAGGGGGCGATTGACAATGACTGAACAAGAAAAAATTAATCAAAACCTTCAACGACAGATTGACGCCCAAACTGCGAGAATTGACAATGTGTTGGCAAAAGTTGATATGCTTGTTATCGAATCACAGCAACAGCGCGAAGATATGCGGCGGATGAACGAGAGAATAAACGCGGCGCAAGAAAAGCACGATGCCGATATTAAAGCTTTGAACGAGAGGATTGAATCAAAGTTCGATAAGATTAGCAGTCAAATCCAAAATCTTACAATCGTGGCGGTAGTCGGCATTGGTGCAATCGTTATCGGCGGCGGAGCAATTATCTGGTCAGCCATTTCAACGTTAAAATAATGAAGGGGAGCGATTGACATAAAAAAATCTACGGCTAAGAAAATCGATGAACTGATTGAACGTTATCCCGCGTTGGAAATTTGTCGCGGCAGTCTGCTTGCGATGATTGATATTATTTGCAAGAGCTATCGTGGCGGCGGGAAGTTGATGACGTGCGGCAACGGCGGTTCGGCGGCGGACGCGATGCATATTGTCGGCGAGCTGATGAAGGGTTTCCTCCTGCCGCGCAAGATTGAGGACTTTAATCCCGAATTCGTCAAACGTGCGCAAGAACTCTTCCCCATTGATGTTGAATACTTCAAGGCGAATCTTCAAAGTGCATTGCCAGCCGTAAGCTTGGTTGGCGAGACTTCACTGATAACCGCCTTTAGCAACGACGTATCGCCCAATTTGGTTTTTGCTCAACAAATTTTCGGACTCGGCAGGCGCGGTGATGTGTTGCTTGCAATCTCGACTTCGGGCAACTCGGACAATGTTTTATTTGCCGTGGAAGTCGCAAAGATTATGGGAATAAAGGTCGTGGCGATGACTGGTCGTCGCGGTGGGAGACTGCGCCATTTATCCGACGTTTCAATTTGCGTGCCAGCGGATTCGTCGTACACAATTCAGGAGTTCCACTTGCCGATTTATCATATGCTTTGCTTGGCGGTGGAGAATGAGTTTTTCGGAGGCGATTGACTTTGCATGAGGTAACGCTTGCGGAAAACATATTGAGCATTGCACTTGAGACGGCTGAAAAGAATCACGCGGCGAAAGTTTTCAAGGTCGGCTTGACGTTGGGGGAGTTGGCTGGCGTCGAGGTCGAAGCGTTGACTTTAGCCTTTGATGTGCTTAAGGAGGATACGCCCGCAAAGGACGCTGAACTTGTGATTAAACGCGTACCAATTAGCGCGACGTGCAACAAGTGCGGCAAGACTTTCCAGCTTGAACGTTATAATTTTTTTTGCCCTAACTGCGACGGCGTGTTGATTTTGCAGAGTGGGCGCGAACTTCTCGTTGACTTTGTAGATTGTGATTAAAAAGCTTTTCTTTTACGAGCCCAAAAGAAAAGCTACAAAAGAAAAGGGCGTTTGTCCAGCAAAAGAAACATCCATGTTTCTATTGCCGGCGGTCGCCGTCCTTGGCGACCGGTCTTCAACTAATTTTGGAGGTTGTATTATTTTGGAAGTAAAATTGATGAGAAATATTTTGGACTCGAACGATGAGATTGCCGCTTTCAATCGCGAGACGTTTGCGGCATGTGGAGTCGTCGTGATGAACTTAATGGGCTCGCCTGGCTCTGGCAAGACGACCCTGCTTGAGAAGACATTAGCGCGGCTCGTCGACAAGATTAAAATCGCGGTGATTGAAGGCGACTTGTTCACTGCTAAGGACGCTGAGCGTATCGAACGACTCGGCGTCGATGTGATTCAAATCAACACGGCGGGTGGCTGTCATCTTGATGCGGCGATGATTCAAAAGGCGTGCACGTCCCTTGACCTTGACGTAATCAGTTTGTTAATCGTCGAGAACGTCGGCAACCTAGTCTGTCCTGCCGAGTTCGACATTGGAGAAAATTTTAAAGCCGTCGTGCTGTCGATAACCGAGGGCGACGATAAGCCTCTGAAGTATCCTTTAATCTTCAAGGAGTCAGAGGTTGTGTTGCTTAACAAAGTCGACTTGCTACCATTCACGAACTTTAATTTACAATCTGCGCGGGAAGACTTAACGACGTTACACCCGACGATAAAAATCTTTGAAACGTCCTGCACAAAGGGAACGGGGCTTGACGATTGGGCGGCTTGGCTCCTCGGAAAGGCGGCGCATTGATGGACGGATTATTCACAGCAGAAAATACGGTTCTGGGCATTGGTAATGTTATCCTTAGGGATGAAGGCTTCGGTGTGCGTGTCGTCGAGTATCTGCGGAAAAATTTTATTTTCCCCGACAACGTGGCTTTGATTGACGGCGGGACGCTCGGCGTGGAGCTTACACATTTCATCACGGGAACGCGGCGGCTTTTGATAATCGATTCGATTGACGGCGGCTCAGAGCCTGGCAAGACATTTCATTTGCACGACGACGAGATAAGCAAGCACTTCGCACAAAAGATTTCGGCGCACGAGGTCGGGATACAAGACGTGCTGACGATGTTGGAACTCACAGGCAAAAAGATCCCACACGTCGAGTTGATTGGGGCGCAACCGTTCAGCTTAGCGGCGGGCGTTGAACTGACGGAGCAAATGTCAAAGCTCGTGCCGGTGTTCGCCGATAAAGCCATTGAGATTTTACGTTCATGGGGATTGGAGGTTAAGCGATGATTATTTTTCCTGCGATAGACCTGCGCGGCGGTAAGTGCGTGCGTCTGATTCAAGGAGATTTCGATAAGGAAACTGTCTACTCTGATGACCCGGCGGCGACTGCTCTCAAGTGGCAAGCGGCGGGCGCGAAGTTCTTGCATGTGGTGGACTTAGACGGAGCAAGGGCTGGTTCGCCGCAGAACATTGACGCCATAAAAAATATCCTCGACGTCGTGAACATTCCGATTGAGGTCGGCGGCGGTATTCGGACGCTTGACGATGTGGAAGAAGTTTTATCATTGGGCGTGCGGCGCGTGATTCTAGGTAGCATTGCCGTGGAAAATATTTCACTCGTCGCGGCGGCTGTTAAACAGTTCGGCAATAGGATTGTCGTCGGGATTGACGCTCGCGGCGGACTCGTGGCGGTTCATGGCTGGGAAAAGTCAAGTAGCGTCACTGTCGACAAGCTAGCAAGGGAAATCGTAGCGGCGGGCGTGCAAACGATTATTTATACCGACATTACTAAGGACGGAATGTTAAGCGGTGTCAATGCGTCGACGTTCGCCAATCTGCAAAAGTCTTCGGGCACGTCGGTCATAGCCTCTGGCGGCGTTCGTTCGCTTGATGACATCCAAAACCTTAAGTCGGCGGGCGTGGCGGGCGTTATTGTCGGCAAGGCGATTTACACTGGTGCGCTTGACTTAGCGGCGGCAATCAAACTATCGGAGGCTTGACATGCTAACCAAAAGAATAATCCCCTGTTTAGACGTTAAAGCAGGACGCGTCGTCAAGGGCACAAACTTTATCGGACTGCGCGACGCGGGCGACCCAGTGGAGCTTGCCAAACGTTACGACTTAGAACGGGCTGATGAGCTTGTTTTCTTGGATATAACTGCCTCTCACGAAGGGCGCGGAACTATGGTTGAAGTCGCTAAAAGTTGTGCGGCGCAAGTTTTTATTCCGTTCACAGTCGGCGGCGGCATTCGAACTATCGAGGATATGCGCGTTATGCTGGCGGCGGGCGCGGATAAAATTTCAATCAACAGTGCAGCTGTCAAAAATCCTCAACTCATAAGCGACGGTGCAAAACGTTTCGGTAGTCAATGTATCGTGCTTGCCGTTGATGCTAAGCGTTCTTCTGCGGGCTGGGAAGTTTACATTAATGGCGGACGCAAATCCACGGGGCTTGACTGTTTGGAGTGGATTAGACGCGGCGTCGCACTCGGTGCCGGAGAGATTCTACTAACGAGCATGGACGCGGACGGTACCAAGGACGGTTATGATATTGAACTTACCCGCGCAGTCAGTGAGGCGGTCAACGTTCCTGTGATTGCATCGGGCGGCGCAGGTGAGCTTAATCACTTCTACGACGTGTTGACTGCTGGCAAAGCGGATGCGGTCTTAGCGGCATCTGTCTTCCACTACGGCAAGTACACTATTCGTCAGGTCAAGGAATATCTTCAAGGGCATAGCGTCGAAGTCAGATTTTAAGAACAGAGTTCAAAGCCTTTTTGCTCGACGACACTGGTCGTTTTCACGTTTTGAGAGTCGATTAATTTTCTATCTTTATGAACACCAAGCTTAAATAAATATTCAGGCTTGCATAAATCAAAAATGCCCCTCGGCTAACCGGGGGACATTTTTTGTTTGGATAAGGCATTTCAGCCTTATAAAATTCTGCGTGCGCCAATGTAGTGCGAGCTCCAATAAGAACTTCCTAAAGAATCGATAGTGACACCGCGACTAGAGCTGGCGTGAATGAATTGATTGTCGCCGAGATAAATTCCCACGTGCGACGCGCCATAAGTGTAGGTGCTGAAGAAGACTAAATCGCCGGAGACAAGGTCGGTTGTGGAAATAGGAGTGCCGAAGTCGTATTGAACATCAGCCGTGCGCGGAATGGAGATACCCGCCTTTGCGAAGACGTATTGCACGTAGCCAGAGCAATCGAAGCCATAAGGGCTGGTGCCGCCGAAGACGTAGGGAACGCCGATATAATTCATCGACGCCGAAACGATGCTGTTGGCTAAGTAACCGATACGCTGAGAGATGTCGGGCATATCCTTGCCGAGAAGAGCCGAGTAGGTCGCCGGACCAATCAAGCCGTCCGCCTTGATGCCTTGGGACTTTTGAAACTCTTTAATAGCATCAGCCGTCGCCGCACCAAAGGAACCGTCCGCCATTACGTCATAGCCGAGCGAAACGAGTTGTTCTTGGACTTCAGCAATCTCCTCGCCCTGGTCACCGACTCTGAATTGACCTGCGGCATAACTAGTAGCACTAATCGATAACAGGAAAACCACCACCATCAACGCTCGCAAAAAACTCCTCAAAATCAGCCACTTCCTTTCTAATTGAAATCTAATGGGATTATAAGCTTTCGACGTGATTAATAAATGAATTACGGCAAACTTTTTTTTATAAAAGTTGAAACGCCGCCCCCTTATACAGAGTAGCGACGTTTTTTGTTGGCGGGCAGTCAATAAGCCGGATTCTGTTAATGACAATCATTTATCTTGCTTGAACGTTGCCGCCCAAGTCTAAGCACCTTACCCGAAAGGTCAGCGAGCAACTTCAACCCTTTCCTATTTAGGCTTGCTCCGCGTGAGGTTTATCAGGCTTGCTTATTACCAAACAACCGGTAGGCTCTTACCCTGCCTTTTCATCCTTACCGCTTATGGCGGCGGTTTTCTTTTCTGTGACACTGTCTTTAAGATTTCTCTCACCGGGCGTTACCCGGCACGCTGCTCTGTGGAGTCCGGACTTTCCTCGTGGGACGAATCCCCCGCGATTGCCTCTCCTACCCGTCAACATTCAGAATTTTATCATCATATTTTTTTCATGTCAACCTTATCTGCGTGAACGCATCCACGTCGGGATTTCAAGCTCGCCGTTGCCAGACTGAGTATTCGTGTTGCCGAAGCCCGCGTTGAAGTTTCCAAACGGCGACTGCTTTAAGACATCTCTTGCCCGTGGCGGAGTCGGTGCAGGCGGTTCATTATGCACAGGGCGGATTGGTTCGCTGTAAGTCTCTTCCTCTTCTTCGTCGTCGAAACGCGTAGCAATGACCGTAACGGAAACTTTATCGCCCAAAGACTCGTCGACGCTGACGCCCCAAATAATTTCTGCGTCGGGATGAGCCGCCTCTTGCACGGTTGTTGACGCCTCGTTGACCTCTAGCATCGACAAAGAGTCCGTCGCACCCATGATGTTAAGCAGAACACCGCGGGCACCTTGCAAGCTTGTTTCCAAAAGCGGAGAATCAATCGCCGCCTTAACCGCGTCAACCGTTGCATTCTCGCCCGACGCCTCGCCGATACCCATTAAAGCTGCGCCCGCATTGCTCATGATTGACTTAACGTCCGCGAAATCCAGATTAACAAGCCCAGGCACCGCGATTAAGTCCGAGATACCCTTGACGCCCTGACGCAGAATATCATCGGCGATTGTAAAAGCTTGCGTCATAGGCGTTTTTTTGTCGACGACCTGCAACAGTCTGTCGTTGGGAATTGTGATAATCGTGTCAACGTTGCGTTTAAGGTTCTCAATGCCAATGTCAGCGTTCTTCTTACGCTTAGGACCTTCAAAGGTGAACGGACGAGTGACGACCCCGACTGTCAACGCACCGATTTCCCGTGCACATTCCGCCACGACCGGAGCCGCACCAGTACCTGTGCCGCCGCCCATACCAGCCGTTATAAACACCATATCAGACCCGCGCAGGGCGTTGATAATGTCTTCGCGACTTTCCATTGCCGCCTTTTGCCCGATTTCAGGACGAGCCCCCGCACCTAGTCCGCGAGTGAGCTTCTCTCCGATTTGCATACGCTTTGGAGCCAGTGCAGTCAAAAGTGCTTGTGCATCGGTGTTGATTGCGATAAATTCCACGCCTTCCAAGCCTAGAGAAATCATACGATTAACAGCGTTATTGCCGCCGCCGCCCACTCCGATTACCTTAATCTTGGCGAACTGATCCAAAGTGTTGTCATCTAGTTCAAACACATCTCATGCCTCCATAAAATTTATTCGTCTCCCGTCAAGGAAATTTTCTTAATCGCGTCTTTGTCATTGTACTATAAAATTTTTATTTGTAAAAGACTTCATGTCACAAATTTTTCAGCAAGCAAAAAAGCCTCAGCATAAAGTCGAGGCTCTAAGGACATTCGATGGACATTATATCGTCTCGTAAATAATTTTATCTTCAACGGTGATATCTTCGCCGAACTGCACCTCGATAATCTTAAGCGGTGTGTCGGCAATGACAGTGTGCTTGCAACCGATAGGAATCTCTACAATGTCGCCCGCTTTGACGTCACGTTCTATTTCGTCAAGGATAATCTTGCCCGTGCCCGCAATAAAATTCCAGACCTCCGAGCGGCGTTCGTGGCTGTGGTATTTCATTTGGCTACCACGATTCAACGTTACCTTAATCGTCAAGCTCTTATCGTCGGCGTCAATGATTTTGAACGTACCCCAAGATTTTTCCATAAAGCGGATTTGCTTATCCAGATTCTCGACAAAAGGTTTAATATAACTCGACTGCACCTTATCGGAAATCAAAATACCGTCGGGTGAAACAACAACGACTGCATCCTTTAAGCCCATGCAGATTATCGGAACGTTGCCATTGTTTATCACGTGGAGATTGTCGCAAGTCTCGTCGGCTTGTACAGCTCCAATATAGTTCATGTCGAGGACTTCGGTCAGCGTATTCCAAGTGCCTATGTCCTTCCACTCGCCGACGTAACGAACGACTTTAATATTTTCTTCGTGCTCAACTACTGCATAGTCAAAGCTGATACTCTGTAACGCGGCGTAGTTTTCCTTAAGCTCGGCGTGCGAAGACGTGCCCAAAAGTTTTTGCGCCTTATCGAGGAGATAGCCGACTTTGAATGCGAACACGCCGCCATTCCACAAGCCGCCCGCGTCGATAAACTTTTGCGCGTCCACGGCGTTAGGCTTCTCCTTGAACATTTTAACGCGGCTGACGTTCTCTTTAGTCTCAGGGATTATGTAGCCGTATTTCTCACTGGGATAGGTTGGTTCAATGCCCATGAGGACAAGCGGTGCGTCGTCTGAAATCTGAGCGGCGAGCAAAGGGAACTTCGCAAAAAAATTATCATCGACGTAAGGGTCAACGGGACAAACTACAACAGCTTCGTCCGTGTCGACGCCCTTAACGTCATGAAGATAAGCCGCCGCCAAAGCTATCGCTGGAAAAGTATTCCGGCGGCAAGGCTCAATCGCTAGGTCAAAGTCTTCGCCGAGATATTTTTTTAGGAGCGTCTCTTGTTTCTTTGCCGTGGCGATTGTCACGGGTGCTCCTTCACAGGTGCGGCGGATTTGCTTCAACGTTCGTTGCAACATTGATTCATTGCCGCTGAATATCTTTAAGAACTGCTTCGAGCGAATTTCATTTGACAGCGGCCATAATCTTTGACCGCTCCCGCCCGACAATAGAACTATCTGCAATTAAATCCTCCTTTACTTTATCGCGACGACGTTTAAGCTCATCAACCGCCCGTGTTCAAAGTCCATGTTCGGCATATAAGAGCGGCTGTAATCGTCGTAATTCGGCGGCAAGAACTCTCGCCAGTCATAACGTTTGACTTCCGAAAAGCCTGCTTCTGTCAACAAACCAGACAATCTCTTGAAGTCGTAGGTTTGGTAGTGGAAATCGTATTTGTCATACTTGCTACTGCCGTGAATAAGCCCCTGCAACTTATCAAGGTTCCTGTTCGCGAGGTATTCTTCAACAATCGCTTCAAAATCTGGCACTGCCAATCGTAATGTTCCGCTAGGTTTTAAGACGCGATACCATTCCCTAAGAACCGACGATTCACTAAGCCCATCTCCGGTTGCCTTAGACGAACCGCAATTAACCATGCCGCCAGCAATCGAACCTGTCCTTATTCGCGAGCGCGGCATATGCTCAAGGAGATGGCAAGCGTAAATCTCCTCAACTGAGTTATCAGCGAACATGTCAAGCTTGTCTAGCCTGTTCGTGACGTAGTCGACGTGTGGGAACTTCCTAGCGTCGAGGTGTTTATATCCCGGCAAATATTTTTCGCCGCAACCAACATGAAGTTTCATTCTAATTTTCTCTCCTTCAAGAACTCATGAATACTATAGATTATCTTGTCGAGTTGCCCCCGCTCCAAGTCGTGATGACAGCCTACGTAGAAACCGTAATGATTAATCCACTGGGCAACGGGATAATCCTTTTCTATGTCGCCGAAGAGTTTCTTATAAATCGGCTGATTCAATAGCGGCATCATCGGGCGCGTCTCGATATTATTTTTCTCAAGCCACTGCGTCACGTCTCTGCGCGTAAACGGCGCGTCTTTCCTTACGATAAGCGGATACATCATGAACGAATGCTCGATATAGTCAGGATACCACGGCAACTGCAGATAGTCTTGTACGTCCTGCAAGTTTTCCGTTAAGTAGTGAGCATTTGCCTTGCGCGTGTTCATTATGAAATCTTTGTTCTCAAGCTGGTCTAAACCAATCACGCCTTCAAACTCGCCAATCCTGTAGCTGTAGCCGAGCCGAATGAACATGAACCGCTTATCCATTTCCGTTTGCGTGCGGAGCGGGCAAACTTTAGTTGGGTCAGAGGCAACGCATTTTTCACAAGTGCAAGCTCTGCCGTGTGCAAGCAAAGAACGCGATATTTCCATAAGCTCGCGGTCATTAGTCGTGACGAGTCCGCCGACGCCAGTAGTTATCGTGTGTGCAACGTAAGTACTAAAGCACGCCACCTCGCCGAAACTGCCGACCGTCTTGCCCTTGTACTTAGCAAAGTGAGCCTCCGCGCAATCCTCAATAATTTTCAGGTTATGACGCTTTGCAATGTCAACAATCGGCTCCATGTCGCACGGCTGCCCGAACAGGTGCACTGGCATTATCGCGACGGTGTCTTTGTCAATCTTCTCCTCAATCAACGCGGGGTTAATGTTGTAAGTTCTGGCGTCCACGTCCACGAAAACTGGCTCTAAGCCCGCGTGCAAGCATGAATTCGACGAGGCGATAAACGTTACGGCTGGGACGAGCACTTTGGATTTGGGCTGCCAATTAAATTTCTCCTTCATAGCCTCCAAGCCGACATGCAGGGCACTAGTTCCGCTGTTGAGCGCGATACCGTATCTTTGCTCATGCAGTTTGGCGAACTCTTTCTCGAACTTATAAACCATCGAACCTTGCGACAGGCGATTTGCCTCCAAAATCTCTTGAACACGTTGTCTGCCTTTGTCGCTGATGAACGCCCAGCCAATTCCGATTTTGTTCTGCTTCTGACTGCCGACATGTTTCCGATAAAAATCAACCGTCTGCCTTATGCCGTCTTCCAAAGTCGTTTTCGGACGCCAACCGAACTTCAACATGCGCGATACGTCAGTTAATTTCCTCTTCATGCCAGTCGGCTTGCTTAGGTCGTGCGTGAATTTGCCTTTGAAGCCGACGACCTTAGCTATCACGTCATAATAATCATTAACCGAGTAATCGACGCCAAGACCGACGTTCATTAGGTCAGGCAGTTCGTCAAAGCGTTCGACGGCTTGCCAAATACAATCCGCTAAGTCGCCCGTATACATGAACTCCCGCCGAGCCGTCACCCCAAATTACAATCTCCTCCTGCCCGCTATCCACTGCTTGAATAATCCGCTGAATGACCGCCGGGATAAGATGTGCCCTGTCGCCGAAGAACTTATCCCAACGCCCGTAGATATTGCAGGGTATCAGAGTCTTGTATTGGAATTCGGGATTTTCTCGCGTGATGTAGCTACACATTCTGGCGCAAGCAATCTTTGCAATGGCGTAGCCTTCGTTCGTCGGCTCAAGTTCGCCCGTCAAAATCATATCTTCGGTTAAGGGCGTCTCGTGATTGCGCGGATACATGCAAGACGAGCCGAGGTTTATGAACTTCTTAACGCCCGCTTGATACGCCCCGTGAATGATGTTGCGTCCCATGTCGAGATTCTCAAGCAAGAACTTAAAGGGCTGTTGCATGTTCGCCGATATGCCGCCGACAGTGCCCGCCGCATGAATCACTAAATCAGGGCGATTCTTTTCTAGGTAATTCCGAACGGCGGCTTTGTCGAGTAGCTCCAATTCCTTATGGCTCGGCGCGAGGATTTCATATCGTTTGCTCTGCGGTGCCTCCAAGAGATTATGACCAACCAAGCCGCTTGAACCTGTTATCAAAATCTTCATGCCCGTCCGCCTCCTTTCGAGAGTCTGCGGAGGAAGACCAAGGCACGTAGCTTTTTGCTATAACTAAATCTTATGCATGGGGGGGGCTTTAACGAAATCTTCATACGCGAGCTTAATACCGTCGCGCAGTTCAGTCTTGTATGTCCAGCCCAGAGCCGCCGCCTTAGATACGTCTAGAAGTTTACGCGGCGTGCCGTTCGGCTTTGACGTATCCCAAAGAATTTCGCCCTTGTAGCCGACAATGTCCGCAACCAACCCCGCGAGTGCTTTAATCGATAAGTCTTTGCCCGTGCCCGCGTTGACAGTCTCATCGCCGCTGTAGTTGTTCATGAGGAAGACGCAAAGATTAGCCAGGTCGTCGACGTAAAGGAATTCGCGCATAGCCGAGCCGT
Source organism: Quinella sp. 1Q5 (assembly GCA_014764605.1). Classification (GTDB taxonomy): domain Bacteria; phylum Bacillota; class Negativicutes; order Selenomonadales; family Selenomonadaceae; genus Quinella. Next base: position 15,421 of record JACXWG010000044.1, read on the forward strand.
CACCCCAACAAGTCACGCTCGGAAGATTATTAACCTTCGCCTCGTGGAAACGCCTAATCAAAGCCGGCAATACATGCGAGTGCGTCGGGTGATAGTTATCGTTCAAGCCGTAAAGATTCGTCGGCATGACCGAGATAAAATCCGTGCCGTATTGTCGATTGAGATACGCACAATACTTTAGCCCGGAAATTTTCGCCAGTGCATAAGCTTCGTTAGTCTGCTCAAGCGCGGAAGTCAAAAGGCAATCCTCCTTCATGGGTTGAGGAGCAAGGCGCGGATAAATGCACGACGAGCCTAAGAACTCCAGCTTGCGACAATTATTTTTCCACGCGGCGTGAGTTACGTTCATAGCAATCATCATGTTCTGATACATAAAATCGGCGGGAGCTTCACTGTTAGCACCAATTCCGCCAACCTTCGCCGCCGCAAGGAAAACATATTCGGGCTTCTCTTCGGCGAAGAACTTTTCAACGTCCGCCTGACGAGTCAAATCAAGTTCTGCGTGCGTCCGCGTGATGATGTTGGTGTAACCTTGCCGCTTGAGTTCGCGAACGATAGCCGAGCCGACCATGCCACGATGCCCCGCTACATAAATCTTTGAATTCTTTTCCAACGTTAGCTTACCTCCTTTAGTGATTCGTATGATAGCAATACGATTTTGGCTTGTCAAACAAAAAGCCCCGCCACGTTCGGAGGGGCTGTGATTGCTTATGTCGAGAAATTATTTGCCTTTGATGTCGGAGGCGCAATGTGGGCACTTCGTCGCGTCGTCTGCTACGACTTCACGGCAATAGGGGCACTTGCGCGGGTCTGGAGCTGGCGGGGGCGGAGCTGGCATAAAACGGTTTATTTGCTTCAACAAGATAAAAATCGCCGTTGCAACAATCAAGAAATCGAGGCACACGTTCAGGAACGCGCCATAGGCTATGACCGGTGCTCCTGCTTCCTTAGCCGCAGCAAATGTTTCGTACTCGACGCTACCAAGATTGATATAAAGATTTGAAAAGTCCACTTTGCCGAGCAACAATCCGAGCGGCGGCATAAGAATATCGGACGTGAACGACGAAACGATTTTCCCGAATGCGCCGCCGATTATGACGCCGATTGAGAGGTCGATTATCGATCCCCTCATCAAAAATTTTTTCCATTCTTCTAACAAAGTTACTCACTCCTTGATTGACAAAAATTTATCCCTTCTGTAAACTTCACGTGAACCCAGAAATCTCAGAAGGGAGCGTTTAAACGTGAAGGATAATAACAAAAACCCAAAAACTTGTCAAACTGTCGTCTTCTCGGTGTACGTGCTGTGGTGCTACAAAACTGATATGAACTACGTCGGCGTCACGTGTCAGAAAAGAGTTTACACGCGCATTCGTCAGCACAAGAAAGGCAAACAGTTCGTGGACAAGGAAATCAAGCGCATTGGCTGGGAAGGCAACTGGGACTGGTGGATTGTTGAAGAACACGTTCCGTCCGAACAGATTAGCGAGCGCGAGCAGTACTGGGTAAAGCTGTTCGACTGCGTATATCCGAAAGGCTACAACAAGACGTGCGGCGGAATCAGCAAACTCACCGTGTCCGACGATACCCGCGAGAAAATTCGTCAACGTGCACTTGCCAGAGATTATAGCGGCGAAAGAAATCCTCACTATGGGAAACATCACACTGACGAAGCCAAAGCCGCAATAGCTGCTAAATTGAGCGGTGAAAATAGCCCCCGTTACGGCAAGCCACCAGCTAATAAAGGCGTGCCTCACACTGCTGAAGAACTAGCTAAAATGTCTACCAGTCATATGGGCGAAAAAAATCATTTTTACGGCAAGCACCACACGACTGAAGCCAAAGAAAAAAATCGGCAAGCTCATCTTGGCAAGCCCAGTTGGAATAAAGGCGTCCCTCATTCTGAAGAAGCAAAAGCTAAAATGCGGGAAAAAGCCCTTGCAAGAGAAGCCGCAAAGAGAGCCGCCAAAGCCGTAGCTGAAGAAAATCTTGCCGTTGCCCATTTTCGTCGCCGACAAACCTGACGACTCTACTTGACGCCGTAGTACTTCAATAGAGCTTGCGTGCCGAGGTCGCCATTGCCCGCCGCCTCAAGTTTGCGTATCTCGTGAAGAACCATCGCCAATATCGGGAGCGACGCGCCGTAAGCCGTGGCAGTCTCCGTGCCGATAGCTAAATCTTTGCCGAAGTGCTTGAGCATGAATCCCGGATTGAAGTTGCCGTCAAGACCTTTACGAGCTACGTTTGTCATTTGGAAGGAACCAGCCGCGCCCGTTGCGATTGCCGAGTAAACTTTCTCCACGTCGAGACCCGACGCCTTGGCATAAGCGAAAGCCTCACACACGCCCGCCAACGTTCCGGCGATTGCGATTTGATTGCAAGCCTTAGTCTTCTGTCCCGCGCCCGCTGAGCCTTCGTAAACAATGTTCTTGCCCATAGCCGTGAAGATAGGTTGCAAAGTGTTGAAGTCGTCCTCCGCGCCGCCGACTAGGATTGTCAATGTGGCATTGCGTGCCCCGACATCGCCGCCTGTTACTGGGGCGTCAACCGCGTGCAGACTTTTGGCTTGAGCCGACGCAAAAATTTTCTCGGCTAAAATCGGTGATGAAGTCGTCATGTCCACGAGATAAGCTCCCGCCTTCGCCGAATCGATAATCCCGCCCGCACCCAGATAAACTTGCTCAACGTCCTTGGGATAGCCGACGATAGTTATCACCACGTCCTGCCCCTTAGCGCATTCGCCGACGGTGTCGCACCACTTCGCGCCGCGTTCAATGAGAGCTTGAGCTTTTGACTTTGTGCGGTTGTAGACGCTGACATCAAATCCCGCGTCCATGAGGTGCCCAGCCATAGCCGCGCCCATTATCCCAGTTCCGATGAATCCGACTTTCTTTAATGTAGTCATATTCCTAATCACCTCTTTCACGCGGCGAAGTATATCACGCTGTTTTCAGCTTTTCAATAGGATTATTGACAGGAAAAGAATCAGCAAGTAAAATTGGCGGCGAATGGAGGCGGTCAAGCTT
>JACXWG010000045.1 GCA_014764605.1 Quinella sp. 1Q5
GTATTAAGGACGTTAAAAAGGTCGATAAGGTCGCGGCGAATGTTTCTGGAGCCTTCGAGATAGTCGCGGAAGATTTTATGCTTGCCGAAAATGCCAGATGATTCAGCGTAGAGGCAAAAAACCAGTCGCACGCACAATTTATTGAGACTTGCAAGGGATTCGGGCGAATTCGGATTGATATATTGCGTTAAAAGGGCGTCATAAATCTTTGCGACGATTTCTCCGGCTTTCAAGCTCAATTCGAGTTCGATACGGACTTTATTTTTGTCTTTATCAATGAGGAAGTCGAGGACGTGATACTTTTCGGGCAAATCTTCAAGCAAAATTTTAATCGGCGGCTCCAAAGTCTCCATATCGTATATAAAAAGCTGTTTAAAGTTGCACGTGATGATTTTTTTAGGGTGCATAGAGAGCGGCAAGCCTATGATATAGCGTTTAGCCTGTTCAAAGGGTGTTAATTTAGTTCCGTCAGACTGCGTGATAGTTTTTTCGAGGTCGACGCCGAAATTTTTCTGTTCGATGATGACTTTTGAGTCAGGGAAGTAGCAATCGATGAATTTTTTATGCTCAAGCTGCACAGGTTCATTAAATTTAATAAAATTCTCTGGTTTATCAATGTCGAAGATGTCCCTAATGAGTGTGAGCCAAAATTTTTGATAATTAGCAAGTTCGCCGTCTACGTTTTGCCATTGAGCTACGAAATTTTTTACATTCATGATGAAAATCCCTCCTTGCGCGGATTATAGCAGAAAAAAATGATTTTGTAGCGTTGAAAGTGATTTCGGAGCCTTGAAACTGATTTTGAGCCTTGAAAGTTGTTTTGGAGCTTTGAACGGGCTTTGAAAGCTGATTTGAGGTTTGAAACTGGTTTTGAAGCTTCAAAAAGGGTTTCGGGTCGTTTAACCTGCTTTTGGAAGGTGATTTTAGGGGTCGAAAATGGAAATCCGTCCCCGCGGATTTTAGGTCGCGTCAATATGCGGCATTTTCGCCCCCTACAAAAATAAGGGGGAAATTTGGAGGAGGAAAATAAAGAATCCACTACCACGGATTTTGTCCACAGCCACGGATTTTGTAAAATGGGCAAAAAAAATCGCCTCGAAAGGCGTTTTGAAGTTCTGGTATGATAATTTTAAGCTTGAGCTTTGACCATACGATTGATTGCGCTGATTAAAGCTTGAATTGAGGCTGTGATAATGTCAGTATCCATGCCCGCGCCCCAAAATACCTTGCCATCGGAGCCGGTGATAGAAATATACGCGATAGCTCGTGCAGATTGCCCGATTTCGAGTGCGTGCTCGTTGTAAGTGAGGTTTGAATAAGAAATGCCAAGATTTTTCTGCAAAGCGTTCGATACGGCGTCCAAACGACCATTACCACGCGCCATATAGGTTACGCGGTCGCCATTAACCTCCAAATCGACGCTTCCGACGCGTGCGCCGCCTGGTTCTTTGCGTAAATGGAACTCAATCAGCTTATAAGGCTTGTCGACATTAACATATTGGTCGCTGAATATCTGATAAATCTCGTCGGGCAAAAGTTCTTTGTGTTTTTTGTCAGAAACGGCTTTAACGCAATAACCGAAGTCCTCGCGCATCTTTTTAGGCATTTCGACGCCGTATTTTTGCTCCATAATGAAGCCGACGCCGCCTTTACCGCTTTGGGAATTGATTCTGATAACATCTCCGTCATATTCGCGCCCAACATCGTGCGGGTCGATAGGTAAATAGGGAACAGTCCAGCGTTCTGGGTTTTTTTCGTCTCTCCAATGCATTCCTTTAGCGATTGCGTCCTGATGAGAGCCACTAAACGCCGTAAAGACCAAAGAACCGGCATAAGGTTGCCTATCGTGGACGTGCATACGGGTTACGCGCTCATACATCTCGACTAAAGCGGGCATATTCGTAAAATCAAGCTGCGGGTCGACACCTAAAGCAAACATATTCATTGCTAAGGTAACAATATCGACATTTCCGGTGCGTTCGCCGTTACCAAAGAGCGTTCCTTCGATTCTATCGGCTCCAGCGAGCAATCCGAGTTCACAATCAGCCACTCCACAGCCTCTATCGTTATGTGGGTGCAAACTTAGGACAACTTTATCGCGGAACTTGAGATATTTGTTAATATAAGCGACTTGAGCGGCGTAAATGTGCGGCAAACTCATTTCTACGGTCACAGGGATATTAATAATGGGTTTTCTGTCGATTACGGGCTCCCAAACGTCCAAAACGGCGTTGCAGACCTCCAAAGCGTATTCAGGCTCGGTTCCGGTGAAACTTTCGGGCGAATATTCAAAGCGATAGTTAGCATTTGCCTTATTTGTGAGTTCGAGGAGGAGTTTTGCGCCGTCGATAGCGATATTTTTAATTTCATCCTTCGACATGCGGAAAACTTGCTCGCGTTGAGCTACTGAAGTTGAGTTATAGACGTGAACGATAGCATTTTTAGCCCCGTCGAGAGCTTCAAAGGTCTTTTTGATGATATGTTCGCGTGCTTGAGTCAAAACTTGGACAGTTACATCATCTGGGATAAGATTATCTTCAATCAGGCGACGCAGGAGGGCGTATTCGGTATCAGACGCGGCAGGGAATCCAACTTCAATCTCTTTAAAGCCGATTTTGACGAGCGTTTTATAAAATTCGACCTTTTCATCGAGGCTCATGGGGATAATCAGCGATTGATTGCCGTCGCGCAGGTCTACGCTACACCAAACGGGAGCTTTTGTCGGAAATTCTTTGGTAACCCAGTCAAAAATTAATTCTGGCGGCATGAAATAGCCTTTGGAGTACTTTTTATGATTTTTCAAAGTTCAACACCTCTTCGCGGGCAATTATATTAGCAACTTTGCAAATGCGCAAGTTTGCGTTATAATCAAGAACCATAAATTTTAAGGAGCTGAATAACTTGACAGTGATATTGTTAATCGTGGTAGCAGTGGCGGCGGGCGTGTGCTTCTACTTAAGAGGACGCGAGGAAAAGGTTGTGCCGAAGCTTGAGAGCCGCACGGCATTTGAAATAGAATCCCGCGACGAAAAATCCGTGACGCTCTCGACGACGATTGAGTTTCGCAACGAGGGCACGCAGTCGGCAATGATAGTTGATGCGATATGTCATCCGCTACTGCCCTTTGAACAGTACGACGGCATGAACGTTCGCGGCAAGGTGGAGCGCGAAGGCGTCCCGCGTGAAGATGATTACTTCGAGGCGTTGGTTATCGAACATCAACAAAGCGTCCGGCTCGTCGCCAAGGTTACGTTGACGGCTCGCAAGGGCTTGACGTTGCAAGAGGCAGTCGCAAACATGGTTGATTTCCCCGTGGAACTTCTTTATCGGGAAGTCGGACGCAATCCAATGCATTGGTCGATTGCCCGCGTGATTCTGACTGCCGATGAACTTAAGGAGAAGATATTATGAACGTAGAGATTATCCCGATAACGACCCGAATCCTCACGCCGAAGGACGATATAGTTGACGTGATAGAAGAGTACACCCGCGACCAAATCGGAGCCGACGACGTGATAACCGTTGCTGAAAGTGTCGTGGCGATTACGCAGGGCAATATCATTCGACCAGACGAGATGCACCTAAGCAACCTTGCTAAGCTGTGCTGCCGGTTTATTCCCGATTATGGTTCGTTAGCCACGCCGCACGGTATGCAAGCTTTAATGGAGAAGGAAGGCGAATGGCGCGTTGCGTTTGCATTGCTCGCGGGCTTCCTAGGCAAGGTCGTCGGTATGCGTGGGCTGTTCTATAAATGGGGTGGCCGGCAGGCGGCGTTAATCGATGACGTAACTGGGACTATGCCGCCCTTTGATAAATGCGTCGTCTATGGTCCAGAGAATCCCGATAAGGTCGTTGCTGACCTCAAGGCTCGGTTGAATTGCTTTGGCGCGATGATTGCCGACGTTAATGACTTGAAGCGGTCGCGAATCGTCGGAGCAACGCCGGGTATGAATGCTCAACTTGCTAGCGACTTGTTGATTGATAATCCCTTCGGCAATGCGTCGCAGAAACGCCCGATTTGTATCCTGAAGAACTTCCGCCCGTACCAGGAGGCTAAAGGAGGGACTTAACATGCCGGAACCTCAAGCCAAAGAAAATTCTTCGCGAATCATTCCGCTGACGGCTGACGATTATATCATCATGCAGCTTAAAGACCTCAAAGACGAGTTCCGCGACTCGCGCAAAGATTTAAACGCCCGTATGGATAGACTTGAAGCTAAACAGGAGACGACGCGCAAGGAACTCAACGAACGCATGGATAGATTGGAGAATCGTCAAGATAAACTCGAAGCTAAACTGGAGACCACGCGACAGGAACTAAACGAACGTATTGATAAAGTCGAAGCTAAATTAGAGACCGCGCGTCAAGAACTTAACGAACGCATTGATAAGGTTGACGCAAAGATTGACAAGCTCGCAGATAAGATTGATTCTGCAAATAAACACGGCAACATAATGACGGCAAGTGTTATCGGAGTCGCGCTCGGCGTCCTGTACGTGATTTTTTTCAAATAGCAAGAGGAGCAGTCATGATGAAAAAATTTTTACTCCTGTTGGCGTTGGCAACGTTCATTGGCGGCGGCGTAGTGGAGGCAGTACCAATTCCCCTGCGCGGAGTCGTCGAGGGCTTTTACGGTACGCCTTGGACTTTTGAAGACCGCGCAGATGTTCTCGACTTCTGCCGCCAAAATAATTTGAACTCCTACATCTACGCGCCCAAGGATGACCCCTATCACCGCGACAAGTGGCGCAAGCCTTATCCCGCCGACAAACTCAATGAGCTTAGGCAGTTGGTTGCCGCCGCCAAGAAGAATCGAGTTCGTTTTATCTTCGCCGTGTCGCCAGGGCTTGACTTGAAATATAAAAGCGACGAGGACTTTAGGCTTTTGATTCGCAAGCTCGACACCATGTACAATATCGGCGTGCGGGATTTCGCAATTTTCTTCGACGACCTAAAGGACGCCAAGGGCAATCATCACGAGAGCGGCAAGAATCAGGCGGAGTTCCTTAACCGTGTCCAAAAGAATCTGCGCGAACGATACAAGGACGTTGCGCCGCTAATCACAGTACCGACGGAATATTTTTATGAAGACATGATTAAGGGCGGCAAGCCTAAGTCATACACCCGCGACTTTGCCGAGACGCTAGACCTGCGGATTGTCGTCCTGTACACGGGGCGCGGCGTCGTCTGCGATGGCATAACCGATAAGGAGCTTGCCGAGGTCAATAAAATCTTCGGGCGTGAAGTCGGCGTCTGGTGGAATTACCCCGTGAACGATTACCCTTTGACGCCCGATGGCAACCGCAATGTTAAGTTGGCACTCGGCGCGATTGAAAATCTCCCCTCCGCTAAGATGACGGCGATTTTCTTTAACCCTATGCAACAGGTGCAAATGTCTAAGATTGCTCTGGCGACGGGCGCAATCTACGCGAACAACCCCGCCACTTACGACGCCGAGCAAGCTTGGGATAAAGTTCTGCGTGAACAATTCGGCACGCTCGCCCCAGCTATGAAAATCTTCGCTGAACACTCGCGGCACATGGAAAATTCTTGGGCTAAGGTAGGAGCACCCGACGCGATTGAGTTCGCCACGTTAGCTCATAATCTGCTTTACGACATGGGCAAAAAAAGTTTCGTAGACTTCACGCCGCTTGAACTAAAGATTGATAAACTGGAGCTCACCGCCGACATCTTGCTTGTACGCCTGCCGAAGAAATATTTAGCCGAGTGCAAGCCGCAACTCGAACAGCTAAAGCGCATTGCCAACGCCGATAAGGTTGCCCTTGAGTCGCTGAAGGCTGGTCGCCTCGACCCGACGTTGAAGATACTTCGCGAAGAGATTGCCGCAAATGAAAAGCAAGCGGTCATCTCCGAAGAGGCCGCCCGCAAGTTTATCGACGACGTTATAAATTTCTTCGACGAGCAAGACAAGAAGTCACGCAAACGAAAATAAATTACGCGGACGATTTCCCGACGAGGAGTCGCCCGCGTTTTTTTATGTCTTTGATTCTTCAGGCGGAAGGATGCCCGCCATGCGCAAGAGGTATTTGGCGTTAGTCGTGTGCGTGCGTCCTTTACGTAGCTTGAAATCGAATTTAATCTCGTCGTTCTCGTAATACTCCTCGAAGTGCGCGTTAGATATGTGCGAGTTCTCCGAGACCATGTCGCAAAGTTGGAAGTCATGCGTAGTTACCAACGTTATCGAGCGTTCGTTAGTCAGGCGGCGGATTGCCTCCTTAGCACCAATCACGCGGTCATTAACGTTCGTCCCTTTGAAAATCTCATCAATGCAGGCGAGCATCGGCAGATTCTTTTCCGTGTACTCAATCATCGACTTAATCCGAAGCAGTTCAGCGTAGAAGGTCGAAACGCCTTGGCTAATATCGTCGTTCACGCGGATTGAAGTCATCACGGCTAGTCGGCTGACGGCAAAACTCTTAGCACAAACCGGAGCCCCCGAATAAGCAACCATGACGGCGGCGGCGAGCGTCCTAATCCAAGTCGTTTTGCCGCTCATGTTCGCGCCCGTGATAATCGTCGTGCCAGCTTTGAGTTCAACGTCATTGGGCACGCCCTTAGCGTCGGCTACCAATAAACTAGTCAAGCCTTCAACCTTAAGGTGCGGTTCGTCGTCTTCGTAAAAGGTCGGGAAGCAGTAAGTCGTTCGCGTTTGACCGATTGACGCAAGCGAGATTAGAACTTCCACCTCGGCGAAGGCGTCAAGCCATGTTCGCAGGTGCTTAGCCGCGTCGACCCTCCAACGCATGAACGCCACCACTAAGAAGAAGTCCGATAAGAACAGTGCGTTGCCGAGGACAAAGTATATCGGGTTATGCCGAGCGTTTGCCGCGTCCACGAGCAATGATAGCGTTCTTAGCTTTTGTGCGGCGGATACTTCGTCGGTTAGGATGTCGCGTATGGCGGTTAGTCTTTTCGACGTGAAATTAGTTGATTCTAGCCGTTCAAAGATTGCGTGATAGAGTCGCAACTCCTTGGAGATGATTTTAAGCGGCGCGAGCAATTCATTGACGGCGGGGATTGCGACGACGGCGACTGCCAACGAAATCACCATGACGATTAACGGCGACAGTTCGTATACAATGATTCCCTGCCACGCTAGGAAGGTCGACGCGATTAAGATTAGCGGCATGACGAACCTTAGCAGATAAATCTTTCCGAGCGGCGGCAATTCCTCTTCGACGCTTACGATTAATTCGCTGGTGTCGTGATTGTTGGGCATGAGCCGCGCATAAGCCTCAAGGTCGAGTGACAGCCGCGGACGTTGCAAGATTTCAGCGACGCCGCGTTGACGGTTCCTTACTTCGTTTAGGTCGGGCGGCTCTGGATTAAAAGCGGCGGCTAGTAAATCCCTTCCACGCTTAGTTCGTGCCGCGCAAATATATTGGAAGATTGAGCCTTCGCCGAAAATATGCAAATCCACGTCTTGCGGGCGATTATTCTTCAGGTAAATGCTACCGTCGTTTGAACGCTTGCGCCACGTGCCACGCGCCCGCGATATGTACGAGTTTAGCACAGTCAGTCGGCTCTTTAGAAATCTCTTGCGCCGTCTCAAGCGTTCGTGGTAATTCATCAGCCGGATAAAAATCATTGCCAGCAACACCGCCACGATATAAAGATGGTGCAAGTTCATATCCCAGCCGAAGCCAAAGCTCACCGCCGCCCCAATGAAAGTTATCGTGCGGGCGGCTACAACTTTTTTTTCGCGCTTATGCAAAGTCTTTTGTTCGGCAAGGTCTATCTCTCGTTCGTTGTCGTAAAATGCTCGGTTCAAGTCGTCACGCCTCTCAAAAATATTTCTAGCGCATTATATCTTCCCTAGGCTAATCCTTCAACCGGTAAAGTTTCATCAACTGCGGATAGATAGAGACTTCGCCCTTGAGTGAATATTTTTCCGCAAGCACCTGCTCAAGCTCTGAATCATTGTTTGAATCGTACGGTAACGGACTTTCACCACCATAAAGAATCCACAGTGGAAAATCCTTGTGCAGGTTGTCGAAGTATTCTTGCCGGAGCCCAGGGTCTAGCTTTGCACATTGACCAGTATTCATAAAAAGTCTTTCACGTGGAACTATGTTCGTTTGTAAAATCCAATGTGCTCCTGTGCAGAAATTTCCCCATATGACAAAAGATTTTCTTTCGGCGTCGGGAATGAGTGCTTGCAACGCTAAAATATTTTGCCGTTCGTTTGAATTTTGAAGCTCGGCTTTCTTTGAATAAGTAGAAAAAAGGAAAGATACTTGTGTATCCTCGACGAACAAAATTCCTTTCAAGTGAAACGTGAGAATGTATAAGTGAATCACCGTGAGAATAATTAGGAGCTGAATGAATAGCCGCTTAAACGAAAACTTCGACGCTTGCAAAATTTTTTGGAGGGTATCGTAGTTCACGTGCAAGACGGCAAATAGAATCGGTGCGACGGCTAAGAATATCATTGCGTATTGGTCGGAAGGGCGCAGATTTATCAGCATAAATGCTATTGCCGCTCCGATAACAAGCCCGCTTTGCAATAACCGAGACTTTGGATTTTCCTTTAGCCCGAATAGTGAAACGATAACCATGATAAAAAAGGGCAGGTAATGAATTAGAGCATGAATCTCGCGGAAGACGGGCGGCAGATGAAATGTCTCGTCGATTGTATAGTTCAAGTTAAGAAGAATCGTGCCGTAAATCATGTCGTAAAGTGCGTCGTGTGCCGCAAAGTAAATCACGAACGGCAGACAGATTATCACGAAGCCCGCTAAGAAGCTCAAGCCGTTTTGCCAAAGGGTTTTGAAGTCCCGCGCCTGCAGGAGGAATAGCGCGACTAGAAAGCTTTGGCAACAAATCTGCGCGGCGTCGGACAGTCGAAGCAGAAGACATCCACCAAAGCCGACGCCATAGATAAAAGCATAGAGCGGAGGGAATTTATCTTCCTTAAGACTGCACAGGAAGCAATAAACCGCCGACGATAAGAATAGCACGCTATATTCTTCGATGTGATTACCTTCCTCGTAGTGCGCGGCGTAGTAAATCAATGTCAGCAACAGGAAGAAGATTTTCCACACGCTAGACGAGTAAAGCTCCATTGCTCGCCACATAAACAAGCACGACAGGTACAAAGAGATTATCTGCGGAACCATGATGCCCGAGCGCGGATAAATTATGTAGCCGATTGCGTTAATAAAGAATATCAGCGGACCTTTGTGGTCGAAGAGGTCGACATAGGGCAGATAACCTTGCGTCCAGTATTTGCCGATTACTTGGAAGATAGAAGAATCGCCACCAAGTAAATCATAACCAAAGCTTGTTGAGTATGAGAAGACATAAACGAACGCGAAACTCATCGCAAACAACGCGACGTGGAGGATAACAACGTTCAGCGTGAAAAGTTTTTCTCTGCCCAAAAAGATTTCTTTAATGAATGTCATATCGTCGCCTCGCAAAAAAAATTCTCCGCGAATTGTAGACTGATTGCCAGTCGAATGCAAGCCGCCGCCCAAATTGACAAGCTCCAAGCGCGAAGGTAAAATACAATTCATTACTTGCAAAGGAGATAATCACATGAAGGACACAGTTAAAAAGGTTGCATTGGCTTATAGCGGCGGGCTCGATACGTCGGTTATCATTCCGTGGCTCAAAGAGAATTACGGTTGCGAAGTCATAGCGGTTTGCGCGGACGTGGGGCAGGGCGACGAACTCAACGTCGTTCACGATAAAGCTTTGAAGTCGGGCGCGTCCAAAGTTTTCATCGCTGACCTTACCAAAGATTTCATCGAAAACTACATCTTCCCGACGCTCAAGGCAGGCGCGACTTACGAGGAGAAATATTTGCTCGGAACGTCGTTTGCACGCCCGATTATCGCTAAGAAACTCGTTGAAGTTGCATTGGCTGAAGGTTGCGACGCTGTGGCTCATGGTGCGACGGGTAAGGGCAATGACCAAGTGCGCTTCGAGTTGACGGTTAAGGCATTGGCTCCCGAACTCAAGATAATTGCTCCGTGGCGTGAATGGGAACTCGATAGCCGCGAGGCGGAGATTGAATACGCCAAAGCCCACGACATACCCATTGCCACAGCTAACAAGACTTACAGCATGGACAGAAATATTTGGCACCTTTCGCACGAAGGCTCCGACCTTGAAGACCCCTGGAACGCTCCGCAAAATAAAATGTTCTTGATAAGCTGTGCGCCCGAAGACGCCCCCGATAAGCCCGAAGAAATCACCGTAGACTTTGAAGGCGGAATCCCCGTTGCTGTCAATGGCGAGAAACTCGGCGCAGTCGAACTGGTCACGAAGCTAAACGAGATTGGCGCACGCAATGGAGTCGGTATCGTCGACATCTGCGAAAATCGTTTGGTCGGCATGAAAAGTCGCGGCGTCTACGAGAATCCCGCCGGCTCAATCCTCTACTACGCACACCGCGAGCTTGAATATCTTTGCCTTGACCGTGCGACCTTCCACTTTAAACAGCACGTGGCGATTAAGTACGGCGAACTTGTCTATGACGGCATGTGGTTCTGTGCTCTGCGCGAGGCTTTGGCGGCGTTCGTTGACAAGACGCAGGAGACTGTCACCGGCACCGTTAAGCTTAAACTTTACAAGGGCAATATCATTTCGGCGGGCGCGAAGTCCCCTTACTCGCTTTATAGTCAAAAGTTTGTGACGTTCGAGCATGACGACGTTTATAATCAGGCGGACGCTACTGGCTTTATCAATCTGTTTGGTCTTCCGCTTAAGGTTCGCGCTTTGGTGAACAAGAAATGAGCGATAAACTCTGGGGCGGCAGGTTCGAGAAGTCAACCGACGAGATGATTAACGAGTTCCAGGCGTCGATTAACTTCGATAAGCGCATGTACCGCGAAGACATCGAAGGTTCAATGGCTCATGCTAAGATGCTGGCGGCGCAAGGAATCATCACGGACGACGACGCTAAGAAAATCTGCGCGGGCTTGTCGGATATTCTCAAGCAGATTGACGCGGACGAGTTCAAATTCAGCGTGGAATTGGAAGATATTCACATGAACATCGAGGCGGCATTGACGGCGGCAATCGGGGTGGCGGGCGGTCGACTTCACACGGCACGCAGTCGCAATGACCAGGTCGCCCTTGATACTCATCTTTATATGCGCCGTCAGGTTCGTGAAGTTCAGCGTTTGATTCTCGACTTGCAGATGGAACTTATTAAAGCCGCTGATAAGAATCGTGACGTAATCTTTCCCGGCTACACGCACCTGCAACGCGCTCAACCGATTTTGTTTGCGCATCACTTGTTAGCGTACTTCTGCATGTTGCAACGGGATTGGGCACGCTTTGAAGGCGTTCACGACCGAGCGGATATTATGCCTTTGGGAGCGGGCGCGTTGGCGGGCACGACTTTTGATATTGACCGCGAATTTGTCGCCCATGAGTTAAACTTTAGCGCGATTTATTCAAACAGCCTAGACGCCGTGAGCGACCGCGATTATCTGCTTGAGTTCCTGTCCGCCGCGTCAATAGCGATGGTTCACCTGTCGCGCCTTAGCGAAGAAATAATCCTCTGGTGCAGTCGCGAGTTCTCGTTCGTGGAATTGGACGACGCACACTGCACAGGCTCTTCAATGATGCCGCAGAAAAAAAATCCCGACGTACCAGAGCTTGTACGCGGGAAGACGGGACGAGTTATCGGACACTTAATGGCGTTGCTAACGACAGTCAAGGCGTTGCCGCTAGCTTACAACAAAGACTTGCAAGAGGACAAGGAAGGAGTCTTCGACGCCCTAGACACGCTGAAATTTTCGTTGGCAGTCTGTGCACAGATTATCGCGGGCATGAAAGTTCGACGTGATAACATGCGTCGCGCTGTCGAAGAGGACTTCTCAAACGCTACCGACCTTGCCGATTATCTGGTTAAGAAGGCTCTACCTTTCCGGCAAGCGCACGAAGTCTCCGGCAAGCTCGTCCATCGTTGCATTGAGCGCGGCATTTATCTTAAGGACTTGACGCTTGAGGAGTTTAAAGAGTTTTCGCCGCTGTTCGGGGCTGACATTCACGAGGCGATTAAGCCTGAAACATGCGTGGCAGCTCGGAATTCTCAAGGCGGCACGTCTTATCAGCAAGTAAACCTTCAAATCATCGCCGCTAAGGATTGGATTAAAGCTCATGGAAACGACGATTAATAACATGCTCTTCGAGTGGGACGATGAAAAAGCCGCTATCAACTGGCGCAAGCATAAAGTTGATTTCAACGACGCCGCCAAAATTTTTGCTGATGAAAATCGCGTTGAATGGCTTGATGAATATCACTCGGACGACGAAGACCGATACATAACCGTAGGCAAAGTCGATGAGATTTTGTTTGTCGTCTACACCGAGCGCGAAGACGTAACACGATTGATTTCGGCTAGACGAGCGAATAAATCGGAAAGGAGGAAATATTATGCTGGTAAGGAGACTTATTGACGTTAATGCGCCGCTGACTGAAGAGCAAAAGCAACGTCTGGAAATTTTAAAGCAGATGACTGACGATGACATTGTTTACGATGAAGATTGTCGAAAGCTTACCGAAGAAGAACTTAGCAAATTCAAGCGGGTGAATCCTCGACGCGATAAAAAGGTTGCTAGCTGATAGGCGGCAGGAAAAATCACGGCAACGATAGAATAAGGCTTGGCGATAAAAATTAACGGAGGGAAAAGTTCTGACATGAAAGACTATCAAAGCGAATTTATAAGAAACGTAGCGTTCTGCGGTCACGGCCGCTCAGGCAAGACGACTTTGCTTGAAGCGGCACTTTTCGACAGCGGAGCAACCACCCGCCTCGGCAATGTCGATAACGGGACAAGCGTCCTTGACTTCGAGCCCGAAGAGAATAAGCGCAAGATGTCAATCAGTGCCTCGTTGGCGGCGGTCGAGTGGAAGAAGAATTTCAAGATTAACGCAATCGACGTTCCTGGCTTCCCCGATTTCGTAGCGGAAATGCACGGCGCACTTGCGGCGGCGGATGCGGCTGTTATCGTGGTTAGTGCTAGTGCTGGTGTCGAAGTCGAGACGGAAAAGGCTTGGGCACTCGCCGAGGCTTTGAATCTGCCGCGTGCGTTCTTCGTTACCAAAATGGATAGAGAACATGCCGATTTCGAGAAAGTCCTTGCTCAGCTCCGCGACAAGTTCGGCAATAGCGTCGTACCCGTGCAAGTCCCCGTCGGCAAAGAGGACAGCTTTAAAGGCGTCGTCGATTTGGTTAAGGCGTTCAGCAAGGTCGCCAACGATGACGAACCGATTGACGCGGCGGCGGTGGCTGATGAAGTCGAAGATTTGCGCATGGAAATGCTTGACGCGGTCGCCGAGTTCAACGAAGAATTGATGATGCAATACCTTGAGGGCGAAGTCGAAGACCTGGACGAGAAAGAAATTTCCGAGGCGTTGGCTACTGGCATTCGTGAGGCTAAAGTCTTCCCGGTGTTCGTGGGCAGTGCTCTTAAAAATATCGGCGTGAAGAAGTTCCTTAACAGCGTCGTAGAATTTTTCCCGGCTCCCGACGCCAAAGAGTATCACGGCATTAATCCCAAGAGTGATGAGCTTGTCGAACGCAAAATCTCCGAGCCGTTCAGCGGACAAATCTTTAAGACGTTGGTTGACCCGTTCGTCGGGCGTATGTCTTATGTACGCGTGATTAGCGGCGACATGAAGGGCGACGCGACTTATCAACTTATCGGCGCGAACTCGGAAGGTCAGGAGCGTTTAAGCGGATTGTTCACCATGCAGGGTAAAAAGCAAATCCCCGTTGACGTGGCGCACGCGGGCGATATTGTCGTTACCAGCAAACTTGCAAACGCTAAGACCGGCGACACCCTCTGCGACAAGGCGGCTCCGATTAAGTACGAACGCATTCAATATCCCGAACCGATGCTTGCTATGGCGGTCACCAGCGAGAAAAAGGGCGAGGAAGATAAAGTTTTCAGCGCGATAACCCGCCAGCAGGACGAAGACCCGACGATTTGGCTTGTCAAGAACGCCGAGACTAAGCAGACGATTCTTAAGGGCGTCGGCGAAGTTCATCTGGACATTTTGAGCGATAAGATTCAGCGCAAGTTCGGCGTGAAGATGGTTTTGGGTGAGCCGCGTGTCGCTTATCGTGAGACCATTCGCAAGGAAGTCGAGGTTCAAGGCAAGCACAAGAAGCAATCCGGCGGGCATGGGCAATACGGCGATGTTTGGTTGCGTATCGGACCGAACAAGGACGCTAACCCCGAAGTCAACAACGGCAATGTTTGGTCGGAAAGCATTTTCGGCGGCAGTGTCCCGCGTCAATATTTCCCAGCCGTCGAGAAGGGCACGCAGGAGACTTTAGCGGAAGGTGTCATCGCGGGCTATCCCGTCGTCAATGTCAGCGTCAATCTTTATGACGGCTCCTATCACGCGGTCGACAGCTCCGAAGCCGCCTTCAAAATGGCTACGTCCATCGCGATTAAGAAGGGTATTCTCTCCGCCAATCCGATTTTGCTTGAGCCGATTGAAGAAATAACCGTCCTCACGCCCGAAAACTACATGGGCGACATTATCGGCAACCTCAACAGCAGACGCGGCAAGATTCTAGGCATGGACCCCAAAGGCAAGGGCATGACCGAAGTTAAAGCGTATGTTCCGGCAAGTGAGCTTTACAAGTATGCGACTGACCTCCGTTCGCAGACTCAAGGCAGGGCGTCTTACAGCTTGAAGTTCGCACGCTATGAACCAATGCCCGATAAGCTCGCCGAAAAGATTATCGAGGAGCACAAAGCCGCCCAAGAGAAATAAACTTATCGCACGACATAGAAAATCCCCCGTACAGAATTTGCGCGGGGGAATTTTTTTATTGCCGCCTCCGAATCAAATCTTCACTGCGATAGGCAAAATAATTCTCGTAGAAGTAGCTCGCGTCCAAACCCTTCATGAATATTTCGCGGTCGTCAATCCTTTCCGTCAACGCGGCGGCTAGTACTTGCTTTATCTCCGTGTCGTTAATCGGGCTGCGTTCCATTGCCTGCAAGTAAGCGTTCTTGTCCACGCGGCTCCAATCAATCACGCGTCCGAGTTCCTGCCGCAAAATATCATCAAGCCAAAGCCGCATACTACGCCCGTTGCCCTCTCTGAACGGGTGCGCAACGTTCATCTCGACGTATTTGGCGATTATCTGTTCAAACGTCCTCTGCGGCATTTGCTCCACGCTCAAGACCGCCTCCCGAAGGTACAACGCCGACGCAAACCGGAAATGCCCCTTGCTTATGTTCTCGTTGCGTAGCTTACCCGCGAACTCGTAAACGTCCTCGAATAGCCGCCGGTGTATGTGCGCCAGCTTATCGAACGTGCCCGCCGTCAATCGCCGCAACTCGTCGCCCTGCCAAAGTTCAATCGCACGCCGCTTGCTTAGCCGCTCTTCCTCCCGCGCCAACTCTATCGCATTGTCCAGACCAAGTTTATTCTTTAACGTCATCGCGCCGCCTCCGAATCAAGCCGCTTTGTTGTAGTCGATAATTGATACTTCCTGCATGAACTTCTTAGCCTCATTGACGATTTTTTCTAAACGCTCGGCAACCGCGTTCGAAAAATACTTCTCGCCGCACTGGTCGCATTCCATGCACGGCACATTTCTAACGATAATCAGATGCGTTTTGAAATCCACCACGTGAGTTGTCGTCGATTTGATTAAATCTCCGCCTTTGCAATACTTACACATTATCTTTGCCTCCTCGTTTTTAAGTCGTCCATAAATTTTTCTGTCGTCGGTTCGTATGCCGTTATAAAATAAATTTCCTCGTCAAGCCCGCAGACCACGTGAATTATCTTTCCGTCTATAGCGTGTCCGAAGATTAATGCGCTCGGATATGGGTAATCGTCTGGATAATCTTCGATAATCTCGCCGTGCATTATGCAGTTCTTCACGTCGGCTATCGTAATGCCTCGCGCTTGCATTCTTTTGAGTCCGTGCGTCGTCCAATGAATCTTGCCTTCAATGCAAAGCCGCCTGAACTCGTCAATCATTGCGCCGCCTCCTAATGAACAGCCGCTTATAAATGTCCTTGCCGTCAATTTTCGCGCCCCATGACGTTCCGTCCTTGTGACAGCCGGGGTCGCCATAAAGATACGTGCAACCGACGATTTCAAATTGATTCGGGTTGTACTTGTCAAGGAAAGTAATCGGCACGCCCATAACGCCGAAATAGTCAACGGGGATAAATGCCGTCTTCGGAACTTCGATTGCGTCGTAGTTGTCGTAGTGCGGGAAAAGCTCCGGCTCCTCGGCGTAGCGTTTGAATAGCAGGATGTCTTCATGCCGCTTGCGAACGTCCAGATTCGTGAACCAATGCAAATTCCTAAATTTAACAAGCCCCGTCTCCGCGTTGAAGACTCCTTCGGCAAATTCTTTGTATTGCCCGTTTGGAAGTCGCAAATAAGCGTTGCCGCCGTTAAAGCCGTAGCCGAGCCAAAGCTTATTCTCTTTAATCAGCGGGAAAATCTCTTTGTAGGTTATGGCGTTCATGTTGCCGATAATGAGGAACTTCTTATCGTAGTCGATTAGTTGGGCGACGTATTCGCGAAAGAGACTAAAGGGCGGGTTCGTGACGACAACATCAGCCTCTTTGAGGGCGTCGACGCATTCGGGCGAGCGGAAGTCCCCGTTGCCCTCCAGATACGTTACGACGTTGCGATTATTTTCCAGTAGCAGTTTGACATCCGCCAAGTCAGCCGCGCCATCGCCGTTCAAATCCGTAACTTCCGTGACTTCGAGTTTGATAGCCTGCGTGCGCTTGTCGAAGTGCGGATTATAGTTCTGCGTCCCGAAAAAGTCCAATTCAGTCTGCACAATCGGCGAGCCAGCGTAGCACGTCGCGATTACCTTGCGCAAGCCGAGCTGATTAAAATAAATCATGAAGTACTTAAAGAAATCGGACTCGTAAGGGTCGTCGCAGTTGCAAAGGACGGTTTTGCCCTCGAAGAATTTTTGATAGTGCCACAACTCGTTTTCAATGTCGACAATGCGTGTATAGAACTCGTCCTTCTTAGCCTTAGCCGCCGAGTTTAGGTTCTTATTGCCCGCCATGGTTCATCCCTCCGAAAAATTTCTTCCGCGCCTTCCGCAAGTCGTTGCTGAAGCGTTCTTCCTCGCTGAAGATACAGCCGCAGTAGTTTTGCCGATAAAGTTCAAGCTCTAAACTCAAATCAATGCCTTCCTGCCAGCCAACGCGGAAATCTTCATAGAAAAATTTTACGCCGAACACGTTCGCGAAGTGCCCGGCGATTTTTTTTATCTGTTCGTGATTCTGATGCTTGCTGTAAAGGAGCGTCGACGTAAAAAACTCAAAATTATTCTCTGCGGCGAAGCGTGCCGCCTCACTCAACCGCCACGAATAACAAATCCCGCAACGTTTATGGAATCCGTCCGCAAATTGAATCGTATCCTGCTCATCGACGACTTTTAGAACCTTCGCTAGGTAATCACGCAAGCCGTAATGATTTTCCGCGAAAAATTTTATCCCGACCTTCTCAGCGAACTCCCGCGCAGTCTTTAATCGTTGCCGCCACTCTTTATAAGGGTGAATGTTCGGATTGAAGAAGTATCCGACCGGCTCAAAGCCCTTCTCGCGTAAAATTTTCGTCGGATAGCACGCGCACGGGGCGCAACACATATGCATTAAGATTTTCATCAGTAAATGTGGTACTCCTTCCACGGAATTTGGTCTAGGCGAATCGAACGCAGGAATGCGACAATATCTTTGCGTCCGTAATAGTGCGGCGTGCCGTTTGAGTCCTGCGACATTAAAATTATCGGCATGTTCGGGAAATATTGCGATAAATGCGCCCTAACACGCACTGCCCGCGATGTGTAATTCGTCACCGTCCGATTTACTACGACGATTGCGAACGTTACGCCCTGTTCTATGATGACTGCGCCTTGAATTTTCATTTTTGCCACCGCCTCGCTAATGATTTTGTTCGATTATAAAATAGTCCCGTTACAGTGTCAAAAATCGGCTTCCATGGAGGTTTTATAATTATGCTTAAAGAATTTTTGACGGAGACTCTGATTTTAGTTTACGCTTAATTTACCAATAATCGTCTTCATAATGCATTTACGAGCGCAAATTTAGCAGTCGCCTCCGCAGTTACGGTTCCATCGAGCGTTTCGACCGTTGCACGCATTGAAATTATATTTTTCCGCTGATTTTCTTGCCACGCGGTGATTTTAAGTTCCTGATTAACGGGCGTAGGGTATTTATAGCGAATTTCGAGGCGTCCAGTAA
>JACXWG010000106.1 GCA_014764605.1 Quinella sp. 1Q5
ATATGCCGAAACGCTTGCATAGTCTAACGTCTATGTTATAATGCGTTGCGTTATTGAAAGTAATTCACAGGAGGCAATCAATCATGAAGATAGGAATAGTTGGATACGGCAACCTCGGACGCGGCGTGGAATGCGCCATTAAAGATAATCCCGATACTGAGCTCGTGGCGGTCTTCACTCGTCGCGACCCCGCTAAAGTCAAGATTCAGACGGCTGGCGTACCCGTGCTCAATGTAGCGGACGCTAAAGACTGGGTTGGCAAGATTGATGTTATGATTCTCTGCGGCGGCTCGGCTACGGACCTTCCCACGCAAACGCCCGAATACGCTAAGATGTTCAATGTCATTGATAGCTTTGACACGCACGCTAAGATTCCCGAACACTTTGCAAACGTCGACGCGGCGGCTAAGGCTTCCGGTCATGTGGCGGTTATCTCGGTCGGCTGGGATCCTGGTATGTTCTCTCTGATTCGCGCCTATGCAAATGCGATTCTTCCAGACGGCAAGGATTACACCTTCTGGGGCAAAGGCGTCAGTCAAGGTCATTCCGATGCGATTCGCCGCGTGAAGGGTGTTAAGAATGCTAAGCAGTACACCGTGCCGATTGATAGTGCTTTGGAAGCCGTTCGCAGTGGACAAAATCCCGAACTCACCACGCGTCAAAGACATCTGCGCGAATGCTATGTTGTGCTTGAGGAAGGAGCCGACGCCGCCGAAGTCGAGAACGCGATTAAGACTATGCCGAACTACTTTGCGGATTATGATACGGTCGTCAACTTCATCAGCGAAGAAGAACTCCTCACTAAGCACGCGGGACTTGCTCACGGCGGTTTCGTGATTCGTTCGGGCAAAACTGGCATGGACAAGGAACACAACCACATCATCGAATTTAACCTCAAGCTCGACTCCAATCCCGAATTCACGACGAGCGTTTTGGTTGCATATGCCCGCGCCGCTTATCGGCTTAATCAGGAAGGCAATAACGGTTGCAAGACTGTCTTTGACATTGCGCCCGCGTACCTTTCTGCCCAGAGCAATGAAGACCTTCGCGCGCATATGCTTTAAGACGATTTACTTAGACTAAAACACGCCGCTTAATCTCCATTACGGGGACGAGGCGGCGTTATTGCTTTTCATAAAGAAATTTCTTATAATCCCGCTGTTTAATTCGTAAGAGAAAGGAGCAGACTCAATGACACTCGAACCGCCGCAACCGCCGACGGCACCCGCGCCCGCAGTCAGACCAACGCCACCAACGCCGCCACGCATTGACAGAACTCCTTTTGCTAAGGACGCTACGCAAGTAACGGACGACTCGCCCGAAACTCAAGCACGCGACGCCGTAGCGAACGGGTCGGGAGCTTTGACTAAACGGACTGTCGAACGTCCTGACGATGAACAATCGCCGCCCGCCAATCAGACAGTCACAGTCATTCCCCCTGACGCGCCGTTAGTTGGTGACACGCAATCGGACTACGACAGAGGAAAGGACGTTCTGCGGGAATTCAGAGACCTTGACGCCCGCGAGGCTCAAAGCGCACACAATCCCCCGGCGCAGACCTCAACCGAGCAACCACGGCAAGTCATTCCGAAGCTAAACTATCACGAAGGGCACAGCGGAGCTTATTGGATACTCACGATAGTAATTGTGGCGGTCGCGGCGTTCGTTGTGGCTAAGAACTTCCTGTTCACGGATAAACCACAGCTCACTAAGTCGCAGCTGTTTGAAGACTCGACGGACAGATTAAAAGCGGCGGCAGACAAGGTTAAACCCGTCAAACCGCCGCCAGCAAAACCCATACGCCTTCCCGATAAAAAGGACGACGACAAGGGCAAGCATTTCGAAGTTCGCGTTTAGTGCAGACCGACGATTGATTTAATTCGTCGCTCTAACTCTTTCTCAAAGTTATTGGGATTGCGCGTTTGAATAAGGACAACCCCAGGGCCTCTGAAACGGCAAACGAGACCTTCACCAGACGTGAAGCTCGAAATCCAGCCGTTGGAGGCTCTTTCCATTTCGTAATTCATGTAATCAGGCCACGCGACTAAGTGCCCGTTGTCGATTATGACTTCTTCTCTATCGTCAAGGTTAATCGGGTGAATCACGCCGTAGCTTGAGATAAAAACCGTCCCGCGTCCTCTGGCATTTAACACGAAGAAGCCTTCGCCGCTTAGGAAGCCTTGGAAAAGGTTTTGCGCCCGCGTGTCAATGTCAATGCCTTGCGTGCTAGCTAAGAAGCCGTTCTTCTGAATCGTGAGCCCGTATGAGCCGTCAAGTTCCACGTCCATTATCCCGCCGATTTGCGAATGCCCGAACAAGACGTTGCCCGCTCCGCGACGCGCTACTAACTCTTGAAAGAACAAACTCTCGCCCGAAAGAAATTTCCTAGCCAAGCCCCGCAAAAGTCCACCGTCCATTCTGCCTTCAACGTCAATCGTAGGCGACATAGCAATCATTGCGTCGGACTCCGCCTTTATGCTCTCGCCGCGTTCAAGATGACAATCAACCACGGGGAACGCCTCAGGATATAAAATCTCGTACTTCATATAATCACCTCGAAAATTATTAGTAGCCAAACAATCGGTCTAGGAAGCCGCGCCAGCCACGCGACACCGACTCCATACGCTTGCCGCTTAACAAACTCTTTGCAAGCTCCGTAATACACCGCGACGCCGCCGACTCAGGATTGACGATAAGGAACGGCTCCTGCATTTGCACAGCCTCGCGAACAGTCTTATCTTCGTAAATGTAGCCGAGGCAATCGACCGTCATGCCTAGAAAATTTTTCGTCGTCTGGTTAATCTTGTCCGTGACCTCGTAGCACTCTTCCTCGTCGCGAATCCGATTGACAACCAGTTTAATGTTGCGGCGTTCGGTGTAGGTGCTGTAGGCTTTTATGACTGCGTAAGCATCGGCAAGGGCTGTCGGCTCCGGCGTCGTGATAAGCAAGACTTCTTCCGCCGCAAGCACGAATTCGATTACGTTACGATTCAAGCCCGCGCCCGTGTCGATTATGATAATGTCCGCCATTTCGGAGCAACGACCCAACTTTTTATGCAACTTCCTTTGCGCCAGACGATTGACATTCAACGCCGCCTCAATGCCCGCCACGCCCGAAATATATTTGACGCCCGCCGCGCCGTCTTCGATAACGTCTTCAAGCTGAACATCATCGCTTAGCAAATCGACTAAGCTACGATTCGCCACCGAGCCCATTAGCAGATTTACGTTCGCCATGCCAATATCCGCGTCAATCAACATGACCCTTTGCCCAGCGAGTTGCAAGCCGATTGCAAGATTCACCGCCAGATTAGTTTTGCCGACGCCGCCTTTGCCACTGGTTATCGCGATTACTCGTGTCGTCTCCGCCATGTCAAAACGAAGTTCGCCTATCTGCCGAGCTTGCGCCTCTTCGTCGGCTCGTTCCTCAACTAAATCCCGCAGTTTTGATGCTTGGTCAAACATAACTCATACCTCGTCGACTTTTTTTAGCAGGAGATTCGCCAAAACGTCGGAGCTTGCTGGGTCTATGTCGTCGGGGACGCTCTGTCCCGTGGTGATGTATGATAGTGCAAATTTCTTATCGCGTAGAAGATTTATAATCATGCCGAGGCTTGCGGTCTCGTCGACCTTAGTAAAGATTACTCTATCGGGTTCGACCTTCGCAAACTTACTCATGATGTGCTTGGCGTCGGTGAACTTCGTTGTTGCGCTGATGACTAAATGTTTTTCGATTCGCGGATTGACGCGCAGGAACTCTTCAAGCTCGCGCATTTGATAATCGTTGTGCTGACTGCGCCCCGCCGTATCGATTAGGATTAAATCTTTATCGCGGTGCCGTTCGATTGCCGAGGCAAGCTCCGTTGGGTTGTAGACGATTTCAAGCGGCAATTCGAGTATGTCCGAATAAGTCTTTAGCTGTTCAACGGCGGAGATTCTGTACGTGTCGGCGGTTATCAAGGCGACGTCTGTTTTTTGCTCCAGAACGAACTTAGCGGCGACCTTTGCAAGTGTCGTAGTCTTGCCAACACCCGTCGTCCCAAGTAAGGCGGCTATCCTCACGCCGTGCCGATTGAGCTTGATACCGTCAGAGAATCTCACATGCTCATTAAGATAACGGATTAGCGTTGCGCGTGCGCCAGGCGTGTGAACATCAACCAAAGTTTCGCCGGCATTCGCTTGAGCCGCCATCTCGTTTAAGGTGTCGTCGTCGACCTCCTGCAACTTCAAAGCCTCGTGCAAGGATAACGTGCCTTTCTTCGGTTCGCGTCCTAAGATTTCTGCTAGCAGGACTTTCATTTGTGCAATTTCTTCTTCGAGCTGTTTTAGCTTCTCCTCGTTCGGGGAAGTGGATACGGGTTGTGCCGTGACTGTCGGTTGAGTTTGGGCTTGTTGCAAACGAATTTGTTCTACCGCTTGCGCCTGGGCTTGAGCGATTGCCGCCTGTTGCATCATCTGCATTTGATTGAACTGCGCCATTATCATTGCTTGCGTCTGCGCCATTTGCTCTTCTGTGAAGACTGTTTGTCGCGTCTTAGGTTGTTCTTCGGGCTGCGGCGTCTCTTCCGTGGGTTTAGGTTGTTCTACGGGTTGGGGCGTCTCTTCGGTTGGTTTAGGTTGTTCTACGGGTTGGGGCGTCTCTTCGGTTGGTTTAGGTTGTTCTACGGGTTGGGGCGTCTCTTCGGTTGGTTTAGGTTGTTCTACGGGTTGGGGCGTCTCTTCGGTTGATTTAGGTTGTTCTACGGGTTGGGGCGTCTCTTCGGTTGGTTTAGGTTGTTCTACGGGTTGAGGCGTCTCTTCTACTGGTTTAAGTTGTTCTTCGGATTGAGTTGTCTCCTCTGTTGGTTTGGGTTCTTCGACGGGATTTTCATTCCCCATTTCTAATTCCGCATTCCTAATTGCTTGCTCGGTGCCGTCGGTCTTGTATCGTGTCACGACGGTCGGGTGCTGAAGGTTAGTAGGTTCGATTTTTTTCGGCAGAGAACTTTCCTCGACTGCTGCGGTGATTTCCACGACCTCGCGGCTGCCGATTCCGAGAAGGCCGCCTTCCTTGTACTTTTTGCTGTGCAATATGACTGCCTCGTCTCCTAGTTCGGCTTTCATCGCCTCCATTGCGTCTTTCATATTGCCCGCCTTAAAAACTTTTATCTGCAAACAGAATCACCACCAATTCCTTTTGATGCCGAAATTATATCAGAAAAAATCTTCATAGCAAACGAAAATTAAATGGGCAATCGGCGGCGTAATTTGTCAAAGGACGAGGCGGCGTTGTATAATCGGCTTAATCATCAAAGCGGGTGCGGCGGATACCCCTTGCTTTAGCTATGGGGAGGAAGCCGCACTTTCACTTCCTTTCTTTACAATTCTTGATATAATACTCCGCGAAGGGAGGTGAATTTTGTGTATCTGACT
>JACXWG010000046.1 GCA_014764605.1 Quinella sp. 1Q5
GAAGTCGTTCAAGGGCGCGTCGAGATTCGCAAGGTCATGAAGTTTTCTAAAGCCCTCGTTGCCGGCTCTTACGTCCTCGAAGGCAAAATCTTCAACAACAGCAAGATTCGTATCCTCCGCGATAATGTGGAAGTCTTCGACGGCGAAATTGATTCCCTGCGCCGCTTTAAAGATGAAGTCAAGGAAGTTGCCGCCGGTTATGAGTGCGGGATTTCTATCGTCGATTACCGCGACTTCAAGGAAGGTGACATCATCGAGGCTTACAAAATGCAGGAGATTGAAACTTCAATCGAAGACGTAAATAAGGAGTGACGAGTTTTGATTACGTTCATAATCGGTTTGGTGATTCTGTTCGTTGGGGCGGCGATTTATGGTTCGATTTGCGAACGCGTCATGAATCCCAATCCCGCCGCGCAGACGCCCGCCATTAAACTTAAAGACGGCGTGGACTACGTGCCTATGAATAAATGGAAGAATTGCCTAATCGAACTTCTGAATATTGCGGGCACGGGTCCTGTTCTCGGTCCCATTCAAGGTATCCTATTTGGTCCCATTGCCTTTATCACAATTCCTATCGGTTGCGTGATTGGCGGCGCGTTCCATGACTATATGAGCGGCATGATTTCCCTACGCAACAACGGCGAGCAAATGCCCTCGCTTATGCGCCGTTTCCTAGGTGGCGGCGTGTACAAGGTCTACAATGTCTTCGTCTGCTTCCTTATGCTCCTGGTCGGCACGGTCTTTATCTATACGCCGGGCGATTTGTTCGTAGCTCATATTATTAAGGGCGATGCCTCAACTTTAAGCGCGGAAGTCATGACGGTTTACGGCGTTATCTTTGCTTATTACCTGCTGGCGACGCTCCTGCCTATCGATAAAATAATCGGGCGTATCTATCCTGTCTTCGGCGCAATCCTCTTGCTGAGTGCAGTCGGAATTTTCTTCGGGCTGTTCATCAACGGCTACCCGCTTAAAGAAGTCTGGGAAGTAGGCATTGCTAACGTTCATCCCTTCGGCGAACACTTTATTCCTATTTTCTTTATAACGGTTGCTTGCGGCATTACTTCGGGCTTCCACTCCACCCAAGCCACGATTATTGCCCGCTCCGTCACCAATGAAAAATATGGACGCTTGATTTACTACAACACGATGATTGCCGAAGGTTTTATCGCTATGAGTTGGGCGGGCGCGGCTATGGGGGCTGTCGGCTTCGGCATTGCCACTGACGAGAATTTATTTAAGCAAGCGGCGGTCGTCGTCGGCATAATCGCTCAAGATATGCTAGGCTCCGTCGGCGGTATGGTTGCTGTGCTGGGCGTCATCGTCCTTGCGATTACTTCTGGCGATACTGCGTTGCGTTCCCTGCGCCTCATGCTAGCTGACGCTTTGCACATTGATAACAAGAAAAGGTCTAACGTGCTGATTCTCGCGGCTTGTATCTTCGCAGTCGTGGCGGTTGTCCTCTACATTGCTAAGACTGACGCTAAGGGCTTCGCGATTCTCTGGCGGTACTTCTCTTGGGCTAACGAGACTATCGCGGTTTTCGCCTTCGCGATGATTGCCGTCTACATGATTAAAAATCGAATGCCGTACATCATGGCGATTATCCCCGGTACTTTTTATATGTACATCGTCTCAACTTACATCTTACACGCGCCGATTGGTTTCGGGCTAAGTTACACGCTAAGTTATATCCTTGCGGCGGTGGCGGCGGGGCTTTATGCCTTCTTCATTATCAAATATGGCAAGTCGCTAACGTCGTCACGAAACTTGCGCTAGAAAAAATTAATTCCTCGTCAAGGCGACGGGGATTTTTTTTGCCTAAAGCTTTGGCACTAGGCAGGTAACAATTTATAAGTAAACAAATATTTTTTTAGAGATGATGTCAGGTGACGTAGCAATAGGTTATAAAGAAATTCATGAAATCGCTGGACAAAACGAGCAAAAAGGACGAAGTGGCTCTTAACGAAGCCATAAAAGCTTTCTCGCCGTTCAAAAGCTTTAAAGAACTCAAAGCCACGCCGCTAATACGCGACTACAAAACCGCCAAGAGCAATGGCGACGATTTCTTGAAGACTTATTGCGGGATGATTACTCTACGGACAATTGACAAAAAAATATCTGCCGTGTAAGATTAAGTCGTTTAAACTAAATCAAAGAGGACAGAGTATTCGTAACGAATTATGGCAAACACCCCAGCGACGAGACACGAGCTAAAAATTCGGCATCATTCTAAAAAATCAGAATCCGTTAATTCTGATTAGAA
Source organism: Quinella sp. 1Q5 (assembly GCA_014764605.1). GTDB lineage: Bacteria > Bacillota > Negativicutes > Selenomonadales > Selenomonadaceae > Quinella. Next base: position 2,267 of record JACXWG010000046.1, read on the forward strand.
GCAAAATATTGAGGGGAGAATCTCTGCAAGCACGACGGACAACTGTTAGATACGATAAATTTGTTAGGTCCAGTGGCAAAAAGTTGTACGTAAAACAGAAAAAGCCCTCCAAAGGCGGAGGGAATTTTTTTCGGCAGGTGATAAAAATGGCGCACATTCGATTACTCAAGCACGACAAGACGTTCAGTTATATTTTTAGGGCGAACATTGCGGCTTACAGTGACTTCTTCCATGGCAATACCACGATGAGGGGCGATTGGTTTTGCGCGAGACATTAACGAAGGTATTCCGAGGCAAAGAGCTTAAATGCGCACTTATTCAGGCACACGCATTCCTCTTGCAAGAAGACACATTTGCTATTTTTGATACAATCTTGTAGACGTGTCCGTAACGCAGACAATATGCAGACGAAAAAAATATCGTAGGTTAATTCATTTTTAGGAGGCTAAATACAAATGACAATCATCACTAAGGACGGAAGTTTGGCGGAGGTCGACGGCGCACAGGCTTTGTACGCGTTGAGGCACACCGCCTCTCATATCATGGCGCAGGCGATAAAGCATCTCTATGGCGGCACGGACGGTCGAGACGTTCAGCTTGCCATAGGACCAGCGATTGACACGGGCTTTTATTACGACATCGACACCGAGCATAAGATAACCGAAGACGACTTAGCCGAAATCGAACGCGAGATGAAGTCTATCGTTAAGCAAAATCTCAAGCTTGAGCGGACGACGCTAAGCCGAGCCAACGCTTTGAAAAAGTTTGCTGACGAGGGCGAGATTTATAAGGTCGAACTGATTGAGGCATTGCCCGAAGACGCGGAAATAAGTTTGTTCACGCAAGGAGACTTTACTGACCTCTGCGCGGGACCGCACGTTCAATCGACGGGCAAGGTTAAGGCGTTCAAACTCATGAGCATTGCGGGCGCGTATTGGCGTGGCGACGAACATAACAAGATGTTGCAGAGGATTTATGGTACGGCGTTTGAGACTAAGGACGACCTCAAGGCTTATTTGACTATGCTTGAGGAGGCGGCGCGTCGAGACCATCGCAAGTTAGGCAAGGAGTTGGATTTATTCAGTCTACATGATGAAGGACCAGGCTTCCCGTTCTTTCACCCAAACGGCATGATTATTCGCAACGAGCTGATTGACTATTGGCGCGGCGTTCATCGTCGCTACGGCTATCAGGAGATTAAGACGCCGATAATCCTTAATCGTAAGCTGTGGGAAACTTCTGGGCATTGGGATCATTACAAGGAGAACATGTACTTCACGAAGATTGACGAAGAGGATTACGCCGTTAAGCCGATGAATTGTCCAGGCAGTATGCTTGTTTACAATACGCACGTGCACAGCTACCGCGACTTGCCGCTTAGGTTCGGCGAACTCGGCTTAGTTCATCGTCACGAGAAAAGCGGCGTTTTGCACGGCTTGTTCAGGGTTCGCAACTTCACGCAGGACGACGCACATATCTACATGACACCCGCGCAAGTTGAGACGGAAATACAAAAGACGATTGATTTGTTTGACGAGGTTTATAAAACGTTCGGGCTGACGTATAAGGCGGAACTGTCGACGCGCCCCGAAAACTCAATGGGCGACGACGAGACGTGGGAACTTGCCACCGACGCACTAAGGAAGGCTTTGGAGCATCGCGGGCTTGAATACGTCATCAACGAGGGCGACGGCGCGTTTTATGGTCCTAAGATTGACTTCCACTTGAAAGACTCAATCGGGCGTACGTGGCAATGCGGCACGATTCAGCTTGACATGCTCTTGCCGGAGAAATTCGACCTAAACTACATTGGCGAGGACGGCGAGAAGCACCGCCCGATTATGGTTCATCGCGTGGTTTATGGCAGTATCGAACGCTTTATCGGCATATTGATTGAGAATTACGCGGGCGCGTTCCCCGTGTGGTTGGCTCCCGTGCAGATTGAATTTCTTCCGATAACTGATAAGCACGTTGACTACGCTAAGGCACTCGCTGATAGACTTTTCAAGCTCAACATTCGCGCAGAGGTTGACGACCGCAACGAGAAGATTAACAAGAAGATTCGCGATAGTCAGGTTAGGAAGATTCCTTACACGATTGTTATCGGCGACAAGGAAACGGAGACGGGCACTTTGCCGATTAGGAAATACAGCGCGAAGGATAGCCTAAGCATGAACGTCGACGATTTTATTGCTTACGTCCAAGATAAGATTTCGACGCGCAGTCAGACGTTCTGAAATAATTCCACGCACCAAAAAAGCGACGAGTTAAAGCCTCGCCGCTTAATTTTTTTATTCTACGTTCGTCCCTTCGACAGGTCCTTTCCAATCGATAATGCCGCCCATCGTGTAGACTTGAGTATAGCCTTTTTCGATAAGAACCTTTGCAGTCAGCCTTCCGCGATTGCCGTCGCCGCAATAGGTGATAAGTGGCGCGTCCTTGTCGGGTATCTTCGCGAAATTATCCGCAACAGCAGCTTCAAGCGGAAAATGAATGGCTCCTGGGATATGCCTCATCTCGTAATCCTTCGGGAAACGGCAATCCAAAAGTTTGGCGTTGGGATTCTCCGCTAATATTTTCATAGCCTCTTCTTGACTGATTGGCTTGTAAGTTGGAATCTCCGTGCCTTCAAGCGTTCCAGTCCAGTCGACAATGCCGCCCATATCGTAGACGTTCTTATAGCCGTTGTCACCGAGAATTTTAGCGGCGTCCTCAGCGCGTCGCCCCGTCCAGCAATAAACTATAATCGTTGCGTCCTTGTTAGGTAGCTTGGAGAAGTCGCCCGCCTTCAAGTCTTCAATCGGCACGAGTAAGGCGTTTGGGATATGCTTCTTGTCGAATTCCTCTTGCGTCCTCACGTCCAAAATAATTGCGTCGGGATTGGAAGCAATCATCTTTTGAGCTTCGGCTTGCGTCAAGCGTTTGAAGTTTTCCACGCCGCAACCCGCACACAACGCGACGACCAGAATCATCAACGCGGATAAAAGTTTTTTCATTTCAGTACCTCCGTTAGTGTTTCTATCATCTTTTGTATATCAAGCGGCTTAGCGATATGGCTGTTCATGCCCGCTTCCCTCGTAGCTTGTATGTCTTCGGTAAAGGCGTTCGCCGTCATTGCGATTATCGGAATCTGTGCTAGCTTTTTGTCCTTGAGCGCACGGATTTTTTTTGTCGCCTCGTAGCCGTTCATAACTGGCATTTGCACATCCATTAGCACGCAATCATAATCGCCGGGCTTGCTTGCCGCGACTTTCTCGTAAGCAATTTTGCCGTTCTCCGCCGTGTCGAGTCCAAAGCCGAACTCCGTTAGAATCAGCGACGCTATCTCGCGGTTGACTTCGTTATCTTCGACCAGTAGCAGTTTAATCTTGCTGAAGTCAATCTCCTTAGGCGTCTGCGTCTGTTCGATTGCGACTTCTTCTGGCTCATCGACGACGGGGAAATCAACGCGGACGATAAATTCTGTGCCCTTGCCAAGCTCCGTTTGAACGTCGATTGTCCCGCCCATTAGCTCAACAATGCTTTTGGTAATCGACATGCCTAAGCCCGTCCCTTGAATATTGCTGACAGTTCGGTCTCGTTCATAGGCGGCGAAAACTTTCTTAGCGAATTCAGGCGACATGCCCATGCCCGTATCCTTTACGCGCAATTCATAGGAGCCAACCTCGTCCGTGCCGCCGACTTGCCTTAGCGTAACTGTCACGGAGCCGCCTTCGGGCGTGAACTTAAAGGCATTGCTAATCAAGTTCAGCAGGACGCGATTAAGGCGGGGCGTGTCGCACATAACCATCTTGTTCATCACGTGTTCGATATTGACGGCGAACCGCAAGCCTTTGGTCTCCATTTGCGTTGCGAAGAGGTCATGAACTTCATTCAACGCCTGGACTATGTTTGACTTCTGCGGGTTGAGTTCCATTTTGCCGGACTCAATGCGGCTCATGTCTAGTATATCGTTAATCAGCGCGAGCAAGTGATTGTTCGACGCCTCAATTTTGTCGAGGTAGTCCTTTGTCCTCTGCGGCAAGCCTGGTTCCTTCTTGATTAGGTTCGTGTAACCGATTATGGCGTTCATGGGCGTTCGTATGTCATGGCTCATGTTTGATAGGAACGTTGACTTCGCTTTATTGCTCCGCTCGGCTTGAACCTTCTGCACTTCCATATTGCGTTCGCGCCTCATCATCAGGTTGTAGATATTGAACATGATAAACAGCGCGATTGTCACCAAGCCCATTTGCATGAAGTTATGCCGCGTCAAAGATTCGCTGACCAGTTGCATTTGCCCTTGAAGGTAATACTGCGAATCCGCCTTCTCAATGTCGGTTGGGGGCACGCCGTGTTCGTTAAGCTCTTCGGTGTAGTATTCGCTGAGGTTGCCGAGAACCGCCTTAGCTGAATCGCTTGTCGCCTCGCGCACCCAAAGCATTGACGTAAAGAAAATCAGGAAGAGCAACGCAATCCAAGAGATTGTAGATTTGCCGAAGCGTCGCGCCTCCTCGTCGCGCTGAAAGATGTAACGGAAGAACACAAAGCCTAGGATACTCCAAAGAATCAGAATCAGATAACTTTCCGTGGTCATTGCGCTGACTGTCCAATCATTCGGAACCATGAAGTAGACAAAGAAGATAATCGACACGACCAGCCCGATAACGCCCGTCAGCTGTGGAAGTTCCCTGCCCATTGCCCGCGCCGTGATGATTGCTACGAGTGAAGTATAAGCGTAGTCGATTGTCGCGCCGATTGTGTTCACGTCGATAATCCAAGCGATTGCCGTTCGTCCGAGGAAAGGTATCGGCAGACTTAGGAGCATGATAAAGAATACGGCGTTCATAGGCGTGCGGTTTTCATTGAGCTTGCCGAACCACGGCGGGAGCAAGTCATCACGAGTCAGCGCGAAGATTAATCTGCTAGCCGCGATGTAGTTGCCGACAAGACCAGTTATGACGCCGCCTAAGACCGCAAGCACTAGAATTAATAAGCCAGTGTCGCCGAGCAGAGAATATATCGCGTGTATCGTCGGCATCCCAGAGTAGCCTTCGAGATTGTCGAGGTCGGCGAGATATTCCGCCCAATTACCGTAGCCCGGCGGCAGAACGGAAATTGCCATTATCGCAAGGAAGGTGTAAGCAATGGACGCCGCCACGACCGCGCAGAGTAAAATTGCGAACGTCTTCTTGACGGAGAAATTAAAGCCTTCCGCAGATTGTGAAACGGATTCAAAGCCCGCGAAAGCCCACGGAGCCAAAACGACAATCCCGAAGACCGCCGTGAATGAACTTGCATTATCTGGAGCGTAAATCGGCTTTATGTCGAAAGGATTTATCCCGCTCGCCACGACCGCCCCGAACCCGATAAGCACGCCGCCAAATAGAATCACCGCCGCGACAGTCTGAACCCACGCCGCCAACTTGCCGCCACGCATACACACCGCGCCGAAAATCCACAGCGCACTGAGACTCAAGAGAACCTCGCCCAGATAAATATCAAAACCCGCGATTGTGTAATGGAAACCGAATTGGAAGGTGTCGCCGAGAAACTTCCTAAAGATAATGGGCAAGGCAGTCGCATTCGCCCACGTGATAGCGATATAAACTAGAATCAAAAACCACGAACTCAAGAAGCCGTGGTCGTAGCCGAGAGTCTTCTTAGCATAGGCATAAGTGCCGCCCGCGTCGGGGTATTTGTTCATCATGAAATGATAGTTGTAGCCAATGATGAGCATGATGATTCCGCCGACGAACATACCGAGCGCAGTGCCAAGAGGTCCGGCTATGGGCAAAAAAGTTGTCCCCGGCATGACGAAGGCTCCCCAGCCCACTGCACACCCGAAGGACAATGCCCAAACGTTCAGCGGCGATAGATAAGGTTTAAGTTTTACATTTTCTGCAGTGTTCATAGAAGGGGCAACGCTCTCCTTTAAAATTTTTCCTTGCATTATACACGAAACGCCCTTAAAGTAAATGAAAATATTTTCGGCAGGAGGTTTGACTCATTTGGTAAGTGCGGAACTCCTCAAGCAAGTCGAAGACTACGTTGAGGCGAATTACATAGACCTTGAGGCACTGCAGAAAAGGGGCGTAAAGTTCTCAATAGGCAGGACACCGCCCGAAGAAAGTATTGTCACCCAGATAATTAAAAGCCTGAAGGAAAAATTAGGACTGCTTGACAATCCGTTCGCGGAGTACCTTTGGAAGCTAATCGACAAGAAAGGCATGACTGACGTTGAGACTTACAAGAAGGCGCACCTAGACCGGCGCATTTTCTCCAAGATTCGCAACGATAAAGACTACATGCCGAGCAAGCGGACGATTTTGGTGATAGCGATTGCCCTTGAGTGCGACTTCAAGGAGACGAACACCCTTTTAGACCGCGCAGGCTATCATCTATCCACGACGATTAAGGAGGATGTTGTTATCGGCTACTTCATTGAGAATCGGATTTACGATTTGTTCCTGATAAATGAAGTGCTCGACCATTTTGGCTTCAAGACTTTGGGCGATTAAATGTCCCTTTCAAAGAGACCATTTACCTTTCGGGGCGTGCTAAGATAACATAAAAAAATTTTGCCGACTAGAAAGGAGCAATCATCAATGAAAAAGTTTGTAGCCGCCGCCGTATGTGCGGGCATGATTTTTAATTCGGGAATTTACGTTGCGCCCGTGTTCGCCCAAAGTTATTCGGAAGAAATTAAGGTTTCGACAATACCCGAAGGCAACGCTTATATTCCGAAGGGAACGATTTTACAAATTGAATTGACAAAGGAACTTTCCTCTAAGAAGGCTAAAGTCGGTGATGCCGTTCCGCTACGATTGGTTGAAAATCTTATCGTCAATGATGTCATCGTTGTTCCTGCTGGTTCGGACGTTAAAGGCGTAGTGACAAAGGCTCGCAAAGCTGGCGGGCTTGGGCGCGGCGGCAAGCTTGAATTTACGATTGTTTCAGTCAAGACGATTAATGGCGTGGAAATTCCGTTGCAATACACCAAAGGCGAACACGGCGCGGGCGACGGCGGAGCAGTGGCTGTCGTGGCGTTCGTTAGCATTGTCGGCGGTATCTTCATGAAAGGCAAGAATGTTGTTTACAACGAGGGTTTGAAGTTCGACGCGCAAGTTACAGCGGACACTGATTTGAAAGTTCCGCTCGAAAATCTTCAAGAGGCAATGGACATGAGCAAACCGCATGGAGTTTCTATCCATATCCAGTAAAACTTTTCTGGGGCTTGTCAAAGGCGGCAGGCTCCTTTATTATGTTTTCAATGCGGCTGCACGATTAACGAAAGGAGAATGTCTCATGGAGGAGATTAAAGGCAAGTTCAACACAGCGATTTCATTTGCTAAAGTCATCGAAGACAAAGCCCGCGAACAGATTCGGCGCATGTGCAACTACGACTTCACGGCGGGTAGCAAGATTAGGATAATGCCAGACGTGCACGCGGGAACAGGTTGTACAATCGGGACGACTATGACGGTGACTGATAAGGCGGTACCAAATATCGTCGGTGTCGACATAGGGTGCGGCATGTACACCGTCAAACTTGCGGACGAGGCGATTGACTTTGAACGCGTGGACGAAGCCGCGCATTATATCCCGTCGGGCAGAAACGTCTGGGACTTCAAGCAGGAGCGATTCGACTTGACGGAGCTAAATTGTTATCGTTCGCTCAAGGAGACGCGTCGCATTGAAAAAAGTTTGGGGACGCTCGGCGGGGGCAATCACTTCATCGAGATTGACCGCGCACAGGACGGAACGTTTTATCTTGTCATACACACGGGCAGTCGGAACCTAGGCAAGCAGGTCGCCGAAATTTATCAGCGGCTCGCAATCGATTTAGCTAAGGGCAAGGACAAGTTCTTCAGGCAGAAGGAAGAGATAATCGCCGTGTATAAGTCGCTCGGTCGCAAGAAGGAAATTCAATCGAAGCTAAAGGAACTGGAGAAGGAGTATCGCGGCAAACAGGCGGCAATGCCGGAGGACTTGTGCTACGTTTTCGGGAAGTATTTTTATCAGTACCTGCACGACATGGAACTTTGCCAAACGTTTGCTCGGCGCAATCGCGAACTCATCGCTAAGATTCTTATCGGCAAGGCGGGCTTGACTGGTGGCGAGGCGTTCCATACGACGCACAACTATATCGACGTGGAAGAGCTTATCATACGCAAGGGAGCAATCGCGGCTCATAAGGGCGAACGCGTCCTGATTCCGATAAATATGCGTGATGGTTCAGTCTTGGCGGTCGGCAAGGGTAATCCCGATTGGAATTACTCGGCTCCGCACGGCGCAGGGCGTATCATGTCTCGCGGCGATGCTAAGGTTCAACTAAGCATGGAAGACTACAAAGCGTCAATGGCAGGCATTTACACGACCTCAATCAATGAAAGCACCCTCGACGAAAGCCCGCAAGCTTACAAATCGCTTGAAGACATAATAGACGTTATCGGCGACACTGTCGAAATTATCGACGTGATGAAGCCCGTTTACAACTTCAAGGCATGAATGTAAAAGAAAACCCTCCGTCATTTGGCAGAGGGTTTTTTTGGTGCGATTGATTTTAGGGCTTAAGGAATTTGTTGAGCGTCTCGGTCATAACTTTCATATCGGGTAGCTGTCCCGTGTAGAGTCTGTAAGCCTCCTTAGCCTGAAGCAAAAGCATTGACGCGCCGTCGAGTGTCGGATAGCCTAGCTTCTTTGCAGTTCGCAGTAGCTTTGTCTCGACAGGATTATAGATGATGTCATAGACTAGCGCACCTTCAGGCAAAAGCTTTAAGTCAACGGGCGGCATATCGTCGACGTGCGGGAACATGCCGAGCGGCGTCGTGTTAATTAGAATGTCCGCCGTCTGCATTAGCTCCTTGAACTCATCCGAATTCCAATCGAAGCCTTCAACGTGTCCGTAGTTCAGGAAGTCCTTAGCCAAAGCGTCAGCCTTCTGCGGATTGCGTGCGCCTATCGTGATGAACTCCGCCCGCTTCTTACACAAGCCCCAAAGGACTGCACGAGCCGCACCGCCCGCCCCCAACATTACAGCGTGGCAATCTTCCGGCAAAAAGTTCGCCTCGGCTAGCGCGGCAAGGAATCCCGCAACGTCAGTATTATAGCCAGTCAACATACCGCCATCATTGACGACAGTATTAACCGCGCCGATAACCATTGCGTCCGAGTCAATCGCGTCAAGATATTTTAAAATGTTCGTCTTGTGCGGAATGGTCACGTTGAAACCGCGGAAGTCCAAACCCTTGAAGCCTTCGACAGCGAAGTAAAGCTTAGCGGAATGAATCTGCAACGGAATGTAATTATAATTCGGAAAGCCCGCCGCCTCGAACGCCGCCTTATACATCTGCGGCGACAGCGAATGTCCGACAGGGTAACCGATAATGCCAAAGTTTTTTATCTCTGAAGAAGTCATTTATAAATCTCCTTTCGTTAGCGGCGTCATTTTATCACGCGCCACGACGCAAGGCAATATAGCGGAATCAGATAAAGATACCACGCTCAGTTTGGAAAATTTTTTTAGCATTGTCCTAACAGGACACCCAAATTGAAATCGTTGGTGCTAAAATTCTCCTAGAAATTGTGAAGCAAGAGAAAATCTTAGAAACGTTTTTATAAAAGAAAAGAACTTTACTAGGAGGAATCACTTATGAAGGTAAAGAAATTTTTGGCGGTGCTCGTAATAGTGGGAGCAATTATCTTCGGACAGGCAACATCAGAAGCTTGTGACTTTGTAGGCACGACAAATCCTTCGTTCACGTTCGCGGCAGAAAATTTTTCGCTTAACTCTAACGACAAATTCCAATATGTAACGGTAATGGCAAAATGGAGATGTACAGAATGCGGTAAAATAGTTTTGTTGCCTTCAAAACAACACCCAGCTAATGTCGGTTATGCAGGTCCTTGTCCGAATTCGGGCATTATCATTCATGTTTGGAAACTTGAAGGACTAGTAGAGACCTGATATTTAAGACCAATCGCATAGAAGATTTAATCTCTCCGATTTTTTCGGAGGGATTTTTTTTGATTTATTAGATTGCATATCGGAATCAGATAAAGATACCACGCCGCGAGGATTGAAACCTTCGGGGCGGCAATGGGCGTTAGGACTACCACGCTTGCTATCGACCAGGGTATCATCGGCGAAACGATAACGGCTGTGTTCTCAATGTCAATCGCGAAGTCCTCTGTGCGGCTCTCGACGTTCTTGCAAAGCTGATGTGTCAACATTATCGCCAGCGTTTGATTGCAAGCTATCATACTCGTTATCGTTGCCGCAGTCAGCACGCTCACGAACGGCGAAAATTTTTTGCCGAGGCGAATCATCAAGCTATGCAGTTTGTTAAGGAAGCCCGTCGCCTGAAATATTCCTGCGTAACAACTCGACAAGCCGACAATCGCCATGACGTTAGCCATAGAAATTATTCCGCCTCCGCTCATAATCTTTGCAAGTTCCGCGTCGAGTGGATAGTAACCGAGCAATGCAATCCTTAGCAACTCATCGACTGCCGCGCCTTGAATGCCAATCGACACCGCCGCACATGCTAGGATACTCGCCGCCATCATCAGCTGAACCCTTAACCTAAGCAACGACAGCACGACGATTAAGACTGCGGGAATCAAGACGAGCAGTCGAAGGTCGAAGTTGCTAGCGAAAATTTCTTTGACGTTGACGGTTGACTGTCCGCCGTCCGCGAAGAATATTCCTGCGCCAAGGTAGAGGAGGCTTGCCAACGTCAGCGGGATTATCGACGTGCGAATCATGCCGCCGATATTTTTAAAAATGTCCGTGCGTGTCAGCGTCGCCACGAGCAATGCGCTTGTAGACATTGGCGAGCACCTGTCGCCCATATAGCAGCCTGCCAAGATTGCGCCGCCCGTCAGCCAGATTGGAACGCCTAAGCTATCCGCAATCGCCGCGCAGATTATGCCCATAGTCGCACCCGTCCCGAACGCCGTACCAGTCAGCGTCGAGATTAGCCCACAAAGCCAGAACGTCATCAGCAAGATTATCGCGGGAGAAAAGAAATCCGCCGTGTAAAAGATTATCGCTGGGATAACTCCAGACGCCCGCCAATAAGCCGTGATGATTCCGATTAGTAGCAACGTAATCAGAATCGGTTTAATCGGACGAACGCCCGCCTTCCACATGTCAAAGACCTTTCGTAGCGTATGCCCTTGTTCGTGCGCGTAGAAAGAAAAAATCATCAGCCCGAAGACCAACGCCACTAAGATTGACCAACCCGACAAGATACACGCGAGCAACGCGGCGGAGAATATCCCCAGCAAAACCATTTCAACCATCGACAATCCCTCCAAAAAAATTTTAGCACAATCGTCAAGCTATGATATAATCTGCGGCGGAGGTGATTCTATGTATAAACTTTTAGCCTTGGACATGGATGGTACGGTTCTAAACTCGAAGAAAAAAATTTCTCCACGGACAGCCGACGCAATCGCGAATCTTGCTGAACGCGGAGTTAATGTCGTGGTGAGCACAGGACGCAACCTTGCTGAACTCTTCGATTATCGATATGCTTTCAAGGCAATGCATTACGGCATAGTCATAAGCGGCGGCATGATTTACGACTTCTTCAACGATAAGCCCGTTAAGGTTCACGCCGTTGACGAGGAGACGATTTATAAGCTGATTGACTTCGGGCTTGAGGAACGGGCGATGATTCATTTGCACACAGTCAAACATTCTATTGCCCGCGAAGAAGATATTCAGAACATGTCGGCGTTCGATATGGGAATTTATCAAGACATGTTCGATAGGCTCTGCGACCGTTGCGACGACCCTAAGGACTATATCCGCACGCACCCCGGCGAAGTCATCAAGGTCAATCTCTATCACCGCGACAAAGCGTCCCGCGACAGGAACTTTGCACGCATTGAGCCTTTAAACTTGTCGATAAGCTACGCCGAGGCATTTAATCTGGAGATGTCGCCCGCAAACGTTACTAAGGCATCAGGACTTCGGGAGCTGTGCGAGTTCTTGAAGATTGACTTAAGCGAATCCGTTGCGATTGGCGACGCTGACAACGACAAAGAGATTTTGCAGACGGCAGGACTTTCGATTGCTATGGGCAATGCCGCCGACGATATTAAACGGCTTGCGGAATTCGTGACGCTAGACAATGACAATGACGGCGTGGCGTTTGCTATAGAAAAATTCTTTAGCGCATGATATAATTCGGCGCGTGGAAAATTTATTGAGTGTTAAGGGGGAATTCAAATGGCATTCAACGAGGAACAGTTCAAAGAGATTATCGCGGAGTTCACAATCGATACGGAACGCCTTCATTCAATCGCGGCGAGCTTTCGTCAGGATTTGCAGCTTGGCTTGCGGGACATTACGCTTTCTTCAATGCGTATGCTCAAATCTTACGTGGGACTGCCCAGCGGCAAAGAGACGGGCGAATATCTCGCGTTGGACTTCGGCGGGATTAATGTTCGCGTCTTCAAGATTCGTCTGGACGGCGACGGCAAGTTCGAGATTATTAAACGCGTCGGGCGTCCGCTGATTGTGCCCGGCGAATACGATTACATTTGCAAAGACGCCACCGCCGAGCAGATGTTCGACTTTATTGCCGAGCTTATCGACGAGGCGATTGACGGCGACCACGAGACCAAATATTATCTTGGTCACACGTTCTCTTTCCCGTCAACGCAAGATAATCTTTACAATGCACGGCTCATCATCTGGACTAAGGAATTTGCTACGCAGGGCGTCGAAGGTCAAGTCGCCAATGATTTACTGGTCGAGGCTCTCAAGCGTCGCGGTGCCGCTAACGTTGTGCCCGTTGCCGTCCTTAATGATACCGTGGCTGTGCTGTTGAGTGCGGCTTACAAGACGCCCAATATCTTTATCGGCTCCATTTACGCCACGGGTCATAACACTTGCTATCTTGAACCGAGTATCCACGACCCCAACGGCGTCGGCTTAGGCGGCATGATTCTTAACCTTGAGTGCGGCAACTTCTCTAAGCTAATGCCAAATCGTTTCGACCGCGAATATGACGAAGGCTCCGAGAAGCCCGGCGAACAGCGTTTTGAAAAAATGGTTTCCGGTCGTTACATGGGCGAGCTTTTGGGCATGGCGATTGCTGAACTCCTCGGCGAGAAGGGCAAGAAGTACGGCTTAACGTCGGTCGATATGTCGATGATGATTCTGGACAAGTCGACGAACCTTATCAAAGCCAGCGATATTATCATGGCTAAGGTTGGACGCGAGCTTGACTTTGAAGACGTTAAAAAGGTTCGGGAGCTTGCCTCGGCTATCGTGATTCGTTCTGCTAGATTGGTTGCAGCGTCATTCGTGGCTCTCGTTTGGCAACGCGCTGGCTCCGGCAAGATTGTCAGTCAGCATGTCGCGGTTGATGGTTCGGTCTATGAGAAGATGCCGCTTGCCAAAGAAAATATCGTTAAGGCAATGGGCGAGCTCCTCGAAGAAGACGCCGCGCATGTCGATACGATTCTTGATAACGGCGGCTCTGGACTTGGTGCGGCTATCGCGGCGGCTATGGCTGTAAACAAAGATTGACATTTTCGCAAGCGGCTTGTATAATCAGCGCGTTTTAAAAAATCTTCAGTGCTCGTAGCTCAGTTGGATAGAGCAACGGCCTTCTAAGCCGTGGGTCGCGTGTTCGAGTCACGCCGGGCGCGCCATATGAAATCAATAACGGCAAGACCTTTTTAATCAGTCTTGCCGTTTTACGTTGTCATTTTGCTTAAGTATGTAACGATTTTACCTGTAGCGTTTTTTTGTCTCATAAAAATTTTTCAAAGATATTGGCGGCTTGCCTGTCGAATTCTTCCAACGTGTGAGTATAGCTCATGGTCGTTTCAATTCGTGTGTGTCCTGCACGATTCTTGACGGTTTTAATGTCCGTTCCCGCCGTTATCAAATTCGTTATGTTGGTATGGCGCAAAATATGCAGACTGCTTTTTACTCCTGCCAGCGACAAAATTTTTCTGTAGACGCGGCAAATATTGCTCGGAGCTTGAGGTTTGTCTTTATCTTCCGTATTCGGAAAAACATATTTGCCCGTCGCAAAATTTTTTCTGTGAGTTTTTAAAAGTTCAATCATAGCGGAAGGAATAATCATGGAACGTTTGCTTGCATCGGTTTTTGTTGTCTTGATGATAATTTTGTCTTTAAGTTCGCAAACAGAATTTGTCACATAAATCCTGCTTGTCTTGAAGTCTATATTATCCCAGGTAAGAGCAAGCAACTCGCCACGACGCAAGCCCGATACCAGAGCCAAATTAATCAGCGGAAAAATATTTTTGTTTTTGGTCTTGGGATTGTTACAGTAATCTTTGGCGGCTTGAAGAATTCGTTTAACTTCGGCGTCAGAGAGTGAAGATTTTTCCTTCTGATAAACTTTTGGTAATTTAATTCCTACGACAGGATTAACAGCGACAAGTCCGTCACGAACAGCCTTTTTGAACGAGTTATTGATAATGGCGTGGATTTTGTGAATGGTCTCGGCAGAAAGATTTTTCGCAGACAGGTGAGCATAAAAGACAGCAATCAGTTTCGAGTCAATTTTCTGCAATTCAGTATCGCCGAAAAACTCTGGGAAGTAGCAATTAATCCTGCTGATACGAGTTTGAATAGTAGATTCTTCGAGCTGTTCAACATTGCGCTTTTCATTAATCCAATCGGTGAGCAAATAATCGACGTAAGATTTTTTAGTCGTGGCAATGGTTTTACCTTGAATGACAACGAATTGATTCTTGAGCTTGTCAAGTTTTCGCTTACATTCGGCTTGAGATTTGGCGGAGCAAGCTTTACGGATAGCTTTACCCGACTCGTCATAACCGATAGTGATTTGCCCGATCCAGCGACCGTCGGAAGAACGCTTAGAAATGGTACCTTCGCCATTAACACGTTTCATAAGCAACTTTCTTTCCATAAATAATCAAGTATACCTTATTAATATTATACAATGTACATTCTCCTTCGCGAGCCCTTGTGGGGAAAAAATTTTTAAAGGCGGCAAAATTATTAGCCACCTTGCTTTGTTTACGATATTCGATTAATAAGGATTGTAAGGAACTTTTTTCAGCTGTTGACCTTCTGGGCTGTCATAAAAAGTCGTTGAACATTTTCAAGGATTTTCCAATGAAGAACCCGACATCGTAGACGACGCCATTCCCGATAATTTCCAGACATTTTTTAACAGATTTGGGTACGCGTCCATGCCCATAAGCCACGCGTTGAATTCCGTATTGACCCACGAAACGTTCGTGCCAGATGCCAGGTGTAACTGTTTGTTGATATTTTGTGAGTTGCAAACTCTCCCAGATACCTGAGCTGGCTGTTGGAGTTGGATAAAAATTCGTCACGGCAGTATAAAGCGAAAATTCTTTCCCTTTTGTGTGGGGCACCGATAGCTTGATCTGGGAAACAGAGTATTTGTCCGAAATAACCAATTTTTTCCATTCGGCTTGATAACCAAGTCGCTCCGTTAGGGTAGTCAAGGAACCCGTACACATTTTCAACCAAAACGAAGCGAGGTCGACAATAGTAGGGGTAGTGTAAAAAGGATTGTGTAAGTAAGAGAGCACAATCCATTTTTTTGATATAGGAGAGAAAAAGAGATGAAAAGAAAGAAACGAGACACACCCGGCAGGAGAATTGCTCAAGCCATTATCGCCCAGTACAAGCCCAAAAGTGTCGCCGAAATGCAAGCGGCTCTAAAAGAAGTCTTCGGACCGATGTTTGAGGCTATGCTTAATGGCGAAATGGAAAGTTATCTTGGCTACGAACCCAATTCGCGCGAGGAAAAAGAGACGAC
>JACXWG010000107.1 GCA_014764605.1 Quinella sp. 1Q5
TACAGCGAGATTGATTTGATTTTAGATACGTTTCCCTATCCCGGCGGCATGATGACGGCTTTGGCGTTGTATATGGGCGTTCCAGTGCTGAATTTGTGCGGAGGATTGCCTCACACGCGAACGGGCGCAGATATTTTACGAATTTCGGACGTTGACGAGCTAATTGTTTACGACGTGGACGAATACATAAAAAAAGCCGTCGACCTTGCGACGAATCGGGCGAAATTGGCGGCGTTGACAGAAAAAATTTCCGCTGATAAACTAACTGACACGAAAAACTTTGTTGAAGACTTTTACACGCGATTGGAGGCGATTTAAATGGCAACCGAGATTCTCAACGAGCGATTGCTTTATCCGTCTTACGAAATCATTGGAGGGGAAGAATTCATGTCACCGGCACCGAACCTTGACCACAGCGATATTATTTTTAAACTTTCTTTTGTCATCGGCGGATATTTGATTGAACACAAGAGCGGCTACGTTTTCACGGACAATGTTGACGTTCATTTTTCGGACGGAACACTTTTTAAGCCGGATTTGGTCGTCGTCTTGAAGTCTAACGAAAAAATTCTTGCTGGACGCAAAGCGATTTTCGGCGCACCCGATATGGTCGTTGAAGTTTTGTCGCACTCGACGCGCAAAAAGGATTTGACGATTAAGAAGGACACTTACGAGGCGCAAGGCGTTAAAGAATATTGGATTGTCGACCCGCGAGCCAAAAGCGTCATGGTTTACCTTTTGAAAGACGGAAAATATTTTTTGGACGAGGTCTACACGCTGATGAGCGAAGACGATTTGAATTTGCTGGACGAAGACGAGAAAGCCGACGTTAAGTACAAAGTGCCAGTTTCGATTCTGGAAGGGCTTGAGGTTCCGATTGAATTTATTTTTAGTTGGGGATATTGATATGTTAAATGATTTTGAGCGACGCGGGCTATTGCAGTTCGTGTCGCCTAATTTCTTACCGATAACGGTACTCTTGGTTGAGTCGGAGGAATTTTTATCGGGCTTGCGAGAAATTTTGCCCGCCGCGAGAATTGCTTTGCTTAAAAAAGAATCATCGCCGGAGATTAACAAGCTCTGCGACGAATTCAAAGCGGACTTAATTGACGAACTGCCGACTGCACCGAAAATCTTTGACATAATCCTTGCGCGAGACATTCTGACGGTCGGGGAAAACTTTTACGCGATGTTAATGGCGTTCAATCATCTGCTTACGGATTCGGGCTACCTGCTGACGCAATTTTATAACGTGCGGTTCGTCGGGATATTGGAACGGTTGCGGCACGGAAGGTTCATCAACAATGAACAACGACTTTGGGCAAAGGCGAATGTGGTTAAGCTCCTCGACGAGGCGATTTATAAGGAGATACACTTCTTGCCCGGCGAACGGAAAAATATTTCTGCAGACGAGTGGAAGGACTTCGGCTTTGACGACTTCAACGAGGACTTGACGACTAAGACTTGGTTGGTTCAAGCTTGCAAGTGTACTGCCGAGGTTGCCGCCTTGAAAGATGTTTTTACTCCTGAAGTTCGCGCCGATTTATCAAGGCTTCTCCACCGTATCGAGTATGACATTGACGCCGAAGAAAATTTCCAATTGCTTAAGAAGCTGTGTGAGCGCGAAGGTATATTCGACGAGTACTTAAGCGACTTCATCAATCAAGTTGTCGTTCACGCGGCGGCTAAGGATTCAATCCGCAGTAGGCTGATAAACTAAAAAGCCCGTCGATAACTTCGGCGAGCTTTTTTCATGCACGGAAACATTTTACAGGATGATTTCTTCCTTAACGTACATCTTCTTAAACAGGTCGATAAAGTTCTTGCAGGCGGTTGAGAGCGTTTGATTCTTGCGCCAGGCAATGACGGTATGCGTTGTCATTTCGGGTTCGACGATTCGTTTGTAAATCAAATTGCCGTCAGTCAAAAGGCGTTTGCTTGAAACTGGAATCATTGCCATGCCCAGATTCATCTTGACCATAAGCAAATCTTGAACGATGCTATCGGACACGCAGATTATTTGCGGCACGAAATCCAGACGTTTACAGGCGGCAATGAAGTTCGACTTCCACCTAAGCGGAATAATCAACTGCTGGTCTTTGAGCTCTTCAAGCCTAATCGTCAAGTCGTCTTCGCCGCAGACGTTCTTCGAGTTCATGACCATGACGAGCGGTTCATTGGGCAGGACGAGCAATTCATAGGCGAGGTTGTCGACTTGCGTCCGAGTGATTGCGATTTCAATCAGGCGGTTATCAAGAAGTTCGATAATCCTTGCGCCTTCCGCCTCCCAAATCTCGAACGTGACATCAGGATAAGCCTTGTGGAATTCGGCGATTAAGTCGGGAAGAATCATTGCGCCGGACGTGGTGATTGTCCCGATACGAATCGTGCCCTTAGTCCCGCTACCAATCTCCGTTATCTCGCGGACGGTGCCATCGACCATGCCGAGGATACTTTCAACGCGGTTGTAGAGGACTTGCCCAGCTTCCGTCAATCTAATTCGCCGCGAACCACGTTCAAAGAGTTTCACGCGCAAATTTTCTTCGAGGTGCTTCATCTGACGGCTGAGGGCGGGCTGAGCAATTCCAAGCCTTTGCGCCGCGTGGCTGATGTTGCCTTCCTCAACTATGGCGAAGAACGCCCGCATATCTTTGATTCCGATTCCTTGTGCCATTCGTCAAATCATCTCCAATAAATTATTTCACTCCGATACTACAAAACTTTCGTGCATTATATCACAACTTGGCACTATGTTACATAGCTTAGAAGAAATTTGCAAGCGGCGATTGAGGCGGTTATAATTGGCGGCGACTAAAAATTTTGGAGGAGATAACTTGAAAAGAATTCGTACACGTTTTGCGCCCAGCCCGACTGGTTACATGCACATTGGCAACTTGAGGACGGCTCTTTATGCTTATCTGTTCGCTAAGAGTCAGGGCGGCGATTTTATTTTGCGTATCGAAGACACCGACCGCGCCCGCTACGTTGCCGACGCCGTGGACTTCATCGAATGCACCCTTGCCGCCGCCAAAATCATTCCCGACGAGGGACCACACCACGGCGGAGCGTTTGCACCCTACGTTCAAAGCGAGCGCATGGACATTTACAAGCACTACGCTGAAGAACTCGTTGCCAAGGGGCACGCCTATTACGAGGAGACCGAACAAGGCGTCGCCATTCGGCAGAAGATGCCCCGCGTCGGCGAGACGACCTTTTACGACGTACTTCACGGCAACATAACCATTGCTAACAGCGAGCTTGAAGACCAAGTGCTACTTAAAAGCGACGGTATGCCCACGTACAACTTTGCCAACGTCGTCGACGATCACTTAATGGAGGTCAGCCACATAATCCGCGGCACCGAGTTTATCACGTCCACGCCCAAGCATGTCTTGCTTTACGAGTTCTTTGGTTGGGAGTTGCCGACGTTCATTCATTTGGCTCCTGTCATGGGCAAGGCGGAGGACGGTACCATTTCCAAACTAAGCAAACGTCATGGGGCAACCAGCTTTGATGATTTGATTCAAGCGGGCTACCTGCCAGAGGCGATTACCAATTACGTTGCGTTGTTAGGGTGGAGTCCGAAGAACACTTGCCAGGAAATTTTTTCTATGGACGAGCTGATTGACGCGTTCAGCCTTGACGGCTTGAGCAAGTCGCCTGCCGTGTTCGATTATGCAAAGCTTGATTGGATGAGCGGCGAATACTTCAAAGCAATGACTGATACCGCCTTTGCTGAAGTCGCTGATAAGTACCTTGCCGCCTTCGACGAGCCGAGGAAGATTTTCCTAGCCAGCCTGTTAAAAACGCGTGTCGCTAAGCTTTCCGATATTCCCGATATGATTGCCTTCCTTAAGACGCCGCCGCCCTTTGACATTGACTTATTCACGAACAAACGCAACAAGGTTACGCCGCAGAAGTCAGCAGAGATTTTACAGCCCGCGATAAAAATTTTGGAGCAAGTCGACTCGTGGACGCTTGAGGCTCTCAACGATAAGATTGCCGCTTACGTCGCGGAGTCGGGCTTGAAGGTCGGCTCGGTGATGTGGCCGCTTAGGATTGCGCTTTCAATGCAAAAGGTCACGCCGGGCGGCACTACAGAAATTTTATATCTGCTCGGCAAGGAGACTTCCCTTGAGCGATTGAACGCCGCGTTAGAAGAGTTATCGGCTTAACCTGTCGACGTTGTACTTGGTGACAGCCTCGACGGGCGACTTAACAGAATTCATCGGGCAACAGACCTGACAGCCGCGGAAGTCATCATGCAAAATCCGATAGCGGGCGGACGCGTACTCAAAGGAATTTAACACCTTATCCCAGTCAACGAACTCTTTACCCTGCGCGTCGTGCTGAATAAAGTTCTTGATGTTAAGCGTCGGCTCAAACCACCCGCAAAAGTCTAAGCGTCCGTCGGGGTAAAGGTCAATTTCATTCCACGGCGCAAAGCAAAGTTCCCTGTCGGCTCTAAGGTGCAGGCTCGGCGATATGTCATCAACCAAAGCAAGTTTCCGCTTACCAAAGGCGCGACGAATCTCGTTGCGTCTTTTAAATTCGCTAAGCACCGAACGACCTTCCGCCATCTTTAAAATCTTTGCGTATTTGCTGTTGAGTTCGTCAATCGGAATTGCTTCGACTTCCTGTTGAAGGCTAGCCGCCTCGCCCGAAGGCATCCACAGCCGGAAGTAAACGATAATCTTCTCGGCAAGCACGCGTTCAAGTTCCATTAGTGTTTTCAAGGCGGGGCGAGAGGTCGCCGGCTTAGCGAAGAAATCGCCGTTCATGTCATTTTCGGTGTAGTCGAAGAAGAAGACGATAAAGCCCGCGTGCAACTCAATCGCCAGCTCCACAAAGTTTAAAATATCGTCGGCGTTGTCCTCGTTTATGACCATCGACAAATCGGGCGCAAAGCAAAGTTTATCAGCCGCCTCAAGCTTAGTTAGGTAATTTTTGAGGTTGCGAATCATCAGCGGGAACATTTTCTTAGCCGTGGCGAAGTCGTCGCCGTCCCAACAACTCTTCGCGAAGACATCAGCATTGGACGCGTTGATTGAGAAATGAGCCTTGAAAAGATTTTGCGCGGCAAGTTCTTGAAACTTATCGTTAAAAGCAATGCCATTCGACTCGGTCATCAAGGTTATCTGCGGGAAGTTGTCGCTCATGAACTTCATATAGTTAAAGCTTTCCTTCGCGAAGAACGCATCGCCGCCAGTAATCAAGACGACGCCTATCTTGTCGTAAATCGGCTTGCAAAGGTCGTAATACCAGCTCGGATTCATCGCGTGG
>JACXWG010000108.1 GCA_014764605.1 Quinella sp. 1Q5
GAACGAATTCAAATCGACGCCGCGACTGCTTTGCCACTGGAGGAGGCGATTGAACTTGCGCTGATTCATTTGGAAAATCAGTTGCGTGCGCCGGATTCAAAAAACCTCGGCGGGCTTTTAATGAAACTCTTCGATGAGGAGTACAGCAGACTATTGCAACTCCTTCGCGAAGACTCCGCCGCTAAGACTGCTTTTGAAAAGTTCGTAGATGAGCTGACGGCACGAGCTGCCCTGCGTGCTCAACCGCTAGTCGGGGTCGTCGCCAAAGACGCACTCGAACGCCTGACCGAAGAACAGCTTAACAATCTGGTTTACGACAAGGCGGAGCAAGATTTTATCTGGATTCGGCTTAACGGGTCAATCGTCGGCGCGGTCGTCGGGCTTGCGATATTTATCTTAATCAAGGCGGCGGTGTTGAGCGTATGATAGCGTTCTTTGATTCGGGCATGGGCGGACTAAGCGTTTTGCACCACGCGAAGAAGATTTTGCCGCACGAAGAATTCATTTTCTATGCTGACGAAGACAACGTACCCTACGGCACCAAGTCGCCCGAAGAAGTTCTAACTTGCGTCGACGCGGCGTTTAAGTTCTTAATCGGGCAAGGCGTCGGGTCAATCGTCGTGGCGTGCAATACGGCAACTTCAGTGGCAGTCAAAGTCATGCGGGAAAAGTATTCCCTGCCGATAATCGGAATGGAGCCGGCGTTGAAGTTGGCTTTGGACACGTTCCCCGCCCGAAAAGTTTTGGTGACGGCTACGGCGATAACAATCACGGGCGAGAAGATTAGACGACTTATCAGACGACTGCACGCGCAAGACTTAGCCGAGCTTAGGGCGTTGCCGCGGCTGGTCGAGTTCGCGGAGCGGCAAGAGTTCACATCGGCGGCTGTCGAAGAGTATTTGCAAGGAGAGCTGGCAAGTTACGACTGGGAAAAGTTTTCGTCGCTGGTGTTGGGTTGCACGCACTTTAATTACTTCAAAGACACGCTACGAAAGATTTTGCCGCCGCACGTTAGGATACTCGACGGCAACGCGGGCACAGTCAATGAACTAATCCGGCGAACGAACTTAAAAACTGACGGACACGGCGCGATAGAATTCTTTTATTCAGGACGACGAGTAACGGACGTGGCAGAACTTGCACGGCTAGAAAAATTTTTGCGGCGACTCGACGACATGGAGGCGATAACATGAAGATTTACAAGGCGGCAATATTCGACATGGACGGGACATTAGTCGACACGCTGGAGGATTTGTACGATAGCGTCAATGAAATGCTCGCCCATTACAACTTGCCGCTACGCACGCTTGATGAGGTTCGACACTTCGTCGGCAACGGTGCAAGGCAACTGATGATTCGGAGCCTGCCTACCGATTGCGACTTTCTAAACGAGGCTTTGAGCTTTTACAACGACTGCTACGCCCGCAACTGTCTGAAGAAGGTTAAGCCTTACGCCGGGATTATGGACTTGCTGACGACGCTTGAGGCTAAAGGAATTCCGCTGGGCATTTGCACGAACAAGCAACACTTCGCGGCGGTCGCGATTGCCGATAAAATCCTCGCGCCGATAAAGTTTCCTTACGTCAGCGGCGACGAACCTAATCAGCCCCGCAAGCCAAATCCGACCCGCGCCCTTGCCTGTGCTGAAAAATTTTCTGTGGCGGCGGAAGACGTTGCTTATTTCGGCGATACGGCTGTTGACATGCAGACGGCACTTAACGCGGGCTTCTTTGCCGTCGGGGTGACGTGGGGTTTTCGTCCGCGTTCCGAACTCGTCAACAGCGGCGCACAAATCATCATCGACCACCCACTAGAAATCTTAGAACGGATTGACTTCATATGAACGACTTCGACGAGCAACTAAGGAAACTGATTCTGCGGGAGCGGCACAACTTCGCTGGGTCATCGTCGCGGGCGATTGTCGAGCTGGTTAATCTGCTCTTCGACTTCGCGATAAAAATTCGGGCATCGGACATGCACATTGAGCCATTTGATAAGGCGTTGCGGGTGCGTTATCGCGTCGACGGACAACTGCAGGAGTTTCATCAGCCGTTGCCGCTGTCCTTAGCCGACGCCTTGACCGCTCGGATAAAAATTTTGGCACGCATGGACACGACAGCCGCTTTCTTACCGCTAGACGGGGCAATCAAGTTCGGCAACGTGGAAATGCGCGTGGCGTCTATGCCGTCGTTCGGCGCGGAGAGTTTGACGATACGTCTTTTGGATTCGTCTTTGGAACTGCACAGCCTAAAAGACCTCGGCTTCACTGCGGCGAACGAAAAAATCTTCCGGCAGATGATAGACGCGGCGTCGGGCATGGTAATCCTAACGGGACCGATGAACTCTGGAAAGTCGACGACGCTTTACGCGGCACTGCGCGAACTCAATCAGCCGGCGCGTTCAATAATGACGCTTGAAGACCCGATTGAACAGCACGTCGAAGGCGTCAGTCAAGTGCAAGTCAACGAGAAAACGGGCTTGACGTTCGCGGCGGGGCTTCGGGCGATGTTGCGCATGGATTGCAACGTTCTAATGGTCGGGGAAGCTCGCGACGCTGAAACTTCTAAAATCGCGGTGCGGGCGGCTCTAACAGGGCATTTAATCTTCACGACGCTACACGCTAACGATTCCTGCAGTGCGCTATTCCGTATGCTTGAGATGGGCGTTGAACCGTATCTGTTGGCGGCGACGCTTAATGGGGTCGTGGCTCAAAGGTTGGTTAGGAGAGTTTGCCCGCGTTGCCAAGAGAGTGGTTGCGAACATTGCCGGGGCACGGGCTACAGCGGGCGGATTGCCTTGCATGAAATTTTGCGCGTCGATAAGGATTTGCGCAATCTGATTCTAAACAGCCGCGACCTTGACGAAATTAAAGCTTGCGCCCTTGAGTCGGGCTTGAAGATTTTAGCCGATGATGCCTTAGAAAAAGTTCATGCGGGATTGACGACGCTCAATGAAGTCCGCCGCGTCTTAGGAGATGATTTTGATGCTTGACGATAAAAAGGTTGCGTTTATAACGTGCGTCAATAGCGATTGGTGGTACGACGAGTGCCGCTTATATCTTGAGCACTTGACCATTCCCGACGACATGACGGCGGAGTTTATCGACGTTCGGGACGCCGCGAGCATGACTTCGGGCTACAATCGGGCGATGAAGTCTTCGGACGCCAAATACAAGATTTATCTGCACCAAGATACCTTCGTTGTGAATAAGAACCTTATCGCTGACCTGCTGAAGATTTTCGCGGACGAGACGATTGGCGTTGTTGGGATGATTGGTTGCGTCAATTTGCCGGAAACTGGCGTTTGGTGGGACGGAATGCGGACTTATGGTCGAGTTCTTCACGCCTGCGAGCCTGAAAGCGTCGTTGATTCGGAGTGCAACGAGCCTGACGGCGATTATCAAGAGGTCGAGTCGGTCGACGGATTGTTTTTGGCTACTCAATACGATTTGCCGTGGCGCGAGGATTTATTTGACGGCTGGCACCTTTACGATACGTCGCTTTGCAAGGAAATGAGCCGCGCAGGTTATCGCGTCGTGATTCCGAATCAATCGCAGGATTTTTGGTGCATACATTGCCCGAAGGAAAAGCCCCTTGACCCAAAATATCGCCGCTACCAAAAAATTTTCCTGCGCGAGTACGGCGACGAACTCAATCCCGAAGTCTGATTTACAAAATCCAGTATTTTGGATTTCGTAAATCAAACCTCCAAATCACCCCGGATTTTTGTAATCGCCGAAAAACCCGCATAATGACGCGATACAAAATCCATGCGGGTGGATTTCGTAATTTGAGCCTCCAAAATGCCTTTCGAGGCGTTTTTTTTGTTCAAAATCAATTTTTTCCACGCGTGTGATATAATCATTAAAAAATCGGAGGTCATCATGGAAAATATTAAACCCAGCTTGTTTGAATTCATTCGCGGCGAAGATTTTTGGCAAAATATTTTGGTCGTAGAGTCTGATTTACAAAATCCAGTATTTTGGATTTCGTAAATCAAACCTCCAAATCACCCCGGATTTTTGTAATCGCCGAAAAACCCGCATAATGACGCGATACAAATTCCATGGGGGCGGATTTCTCGTTTTAAGCCTCCAAATCGCCTTTCGAGGCGTTTTTTTTTGTTCAAAACCAATTTTTTCCACGCGTGTGATATAATCATTAAAAAATCGGAGGTTATCATGGAAAATATTAAACCCAGCTTGTTTGAATTCATTCGCGGCGAAGATTTTTGGCAAAATATTTTGGTCGTCGAGAGTTTTGACTATCTTGAGCCTTTACGCAAGAAATTTCCGGCGGCTGAAATTTTTTTTGTCACGGCGAACGAGGATTTAGATTATCCGAATACTTATCGGCTTGACTATCGCGAAGAACGTTTGCCCTTTCCGGAAGAATTTTTCGACGTAATTATCGGTGATTTGACTTTGGAGGTTGTTACCAATCCTCAGGACATTGCGGCGGGCTTTTCGACTTATCTTAAGCAAACTGGCTGTTGGCTGACGAGTTTTAGGAATATTCGCCACTGGAAAGTTTTGGAACGGCTCATGCGGGGCGCGTTCGGCGGAATCGTATCAAGATTGTACACGCGAACCGAATTTGAGCGACTTTTATACGCGTCGTTTTATAAGGAAGTGCAAATGCTCCCGCTGAAAAAAAAATCGCCGCCCGAATTGCTCGAACGGCTGATAAATTGCGGTTTTGATAACTTCGACGACGATTTGCAAGTAGAATTTTGGTTGGTGCGTGCGTCGCGGTCAATGCCCGAACTAGCCTTGCTTAAATCGATGTTCACGCCCGAAATCCGCGCCGAATTATCGCGAATCCTCCACCGCATTGAATACGACGTGGCGACAGAGGACAGCGTTAAAAGTTTTTGGCGGATTTTCGACGCGGAAGGAATATTCACGGACTATGCGGCGGCTTTTATTCGTTCGGTCGTGATTCACAGTGAAAATTTCTGGCGAAACATAAAAAAATACTCCACACGCGCCGAACTTGAAGAAATTATCGACGAGGCGGAGTCGCTTTACGATTTTGATACTGGCAATCGCCTGCTTTAAAGCAATATGTTGACGATGCCTTGGAAGATGCCAAAGATAAATTTTTGCAACGGCACGAAGATATAACTAAGGACGGGCGTCATCAAGATTATAATCAGGAAAATAAAGCTGTAACGTTCGAGATATTCATATTGCCGCGCCAATTCGTAAGGCAAAAGGTTGCGTAAGATGTGCGAACCGTCGAGCGGCGGGATTGGTAGCAT
>JACXWG010000109.1 GCA_014764605.1 Quinella sp. 1Q5
CCTATCGTCACGCCGGGCAGAATGCTGACTCTTGCTCCTATCCACGCATTGCGCTTGATGCAGATTTCTTTAGTGAAGATGACGCGAATGTTTTTCGGCTCGTGATTGACCGTGAATAGCCCGACTTCCGGTCCGAGCATAACGCCATCTTCAATCGTAACGGTTCCGACCGACATAACCGTTAAGCCGTGATTGGCGAAAACATTTTTGCCGAGAAAAACTCTGCAAGCCGCGTCAATTTGGAAAGGCGGCGTCAGAAAATTTGTCGCGTCAAAATTCCCGTTGAAAAGTTCGCGCTCAATCTCCCAAATCTTTTGCGTGTCATCGGGGTCAGTCGAATTTGCCAGCCAGCAAAGGTGTCTGCAACGTTTGAATTCTCCATGAGCTTCACGCACATAATCAGCGTCGTTTAGCACATGGAAACTTTGCCCCGCACGCAATTTTTCAAATACGTTCATTTGTCCAATCCTTTCGATTTCAACCAAGCGAGTGCCAGCTTCATAATCTCTTCGTTGTTCTGCTCTTGCATAAGAAAATGCGAATTTCCCTTGATTCCGATTTCCGGCAAGTGTACAAGTGTTGCATCGCCGCCATGTCGGTTGATTGCCGCGACAAATTGTTCAGCCATAGCGTATTCGGTGCCCCATTTGTCCTCGCCGACATTTTCCGAGCCAATCTTTATGTAGTCGCCGTAATAGAGGACAATCGGTATCTTAGTGAGCTTAAGGAAATCATTCATCGGAACGCCGATAGCGGAAGCGGATAGTGCTTTGAAACGAGCGTCAGTAATTTTAGGCATTTCACTTTCCGGAAAAACAAATGGAGTGCCGCCAGGCTCGTAGGCGATAATTGCTCTAACTTTATTCGTGCGGATAGCTGTACGCCAGCCGATTGTGCCGCCCATGCTGTGCGTCACTAAAATCGCGCCGTCTTTTTGCTGATTGACCAATTCGGCAAGAACTTCGGCGTTCAAATCATTATCCAAAGGACCGGAGCCAATCGTCCAACTCTGCTGAAATGCTTGATAATTTTTTTCGCCTTTAGGGAACTGCGCATTGGGAACAGGATTGCCCGCCGCGTCATAATGACCAATACGAGACAACACATAAAGAGTCTTATCGCCGTACATGGGATTGCTTGCCCAAGGTGTATCGGGCGTTACCGCCTCAGTGGAGAGATTAGCCTCGCCGCTTCTGGGCTGGTCAACCAAATAAACCGAATAGCCGGCACGAATAAACATGGTGTTAAAGCCCTCTCGACCATCGGGTCCGGATTCCCACGTGCGTTTCGACTGTGCGCCGCCGTGCTGAAAAATGAGAGGCAATTTCTTAGCTTTGACGGGAATTTGATATTCCACATAAGCAAAATCACCGTAAGCCCGTTGCCCGTCCTCCGCAACAAAGTTTTCTTGCGAAAATTTTCCGGAACGCTCTTTGTATGTGCCGCCCACAGTGAAGGAGCCTTGCTCTTGAATCACTATCGGCTTTGCCGCCTCAACTCCAGACGAACCGAACGCGATTAAACTTGCTGCCAACACTGCCAATAATTTTTTTCGCATATCATACGCTCCTTTAGTAGTCCAGACCTTTCAACCAAGCGTCAACGTCTTTTTGAACAGCCGGAAAATCATTTTGCACAGTTTTTGCGTTTATAAGGTGGTTTCCATCTTCCTGACATGTATGCATACTCCGAATTTTTCTTATACGTCACCCATTCAAGATTGTCGACGTGATTGTTTTTGGGATTAGAATCCTTGTGGTGAACAACGGGCAGATTATTGGGATTGGGAATGAACGCCCGCGCGACAAGGACATGAATCAGGTAAGTCTTCATTTTGCCATTTTCGGTGAAAGTCACTTTGGGATAACCTTTTGAATCTTTGCAAGTGCTGAGAATTCGCGGCTTTCTGCCTTTGAAGCTTTTGACTCGCCCATAATTGCTGATTTGATAGTTCCCTTCGTGTCCTTTAATGTCGCGCCAAATTTCGCCGAAAGTTTTTTTGATTTGCTGTTCAAATTCATTGATGAGCGCAACTTCAATTTCTGTAGTCGCTTGCTCCTTTAACGCCTTCAAAAGTTCCTCGACCTTAGCTTTGTCCTGCATAATAACCGCTCCTTTGTGTTTGACAAAACACGCCGAAACGATTAAGATTGAATAACTAAGGAAGTTTGGCTCGCCGTCTCGACGTGTTAGTTTACTTAGACAAGCAAACTTTAACACAAACGAGGTTGCGGGTCAAATTTTTTTCATGTAGTCACCTCGTAGAGCAATCCGCTGAAATAAATTTTGAACGATTCAAGCCCCATGCTTTGATATTGCTCGTAAAGTTTTTTGCAGACGCTATCGGTCGGATAATTGATTTGGTCTTTACCGTCAGTCGCCGCCTCGAAAACTATCTTGGCGGCTTCGGTTGCTTCGGGAAATTCTGCATTGCCCGCCAAAAGATATTTGCGCTGATTCGCCGCTATTTTCTCGTAGCCCGTCAAATCGTTCAGCGGCGTCTGGAAATTTGTTTTCGTGCCGCCTGGAATCATCGCCTTGACCGCCACGCCGAAGGGCTTGAGTTCGTAATACAGCGACTCGACCATTCCTTGCTGAGCACGCTTCGCCGCTCCGTATGCTCCGTCACGTGGCAAGCCGATTATCGCCGCAAGCGATGTCGTCGTCAGAATTGCTCCACTTCGACGCGCTTTGAAATGCGGGATAAATTCCTGCGTAACGAACATTGTGCCGAAAACGTCCGTTTCAAACAGCTTGCGGATTTCCGATTCGGGGATTCTCTCGAACGGTGCCATTATCCCATAACCCGCATTATTGAGCAGAACATCAATATCGTATTCCGCCAGAGCTTTCCGGCACGTTTGGCGAATTTGTTCAGTGTCAGTCACGTCCAGCGGCATGATTGTCACGTTCGGCAAAGTTTCAAGGTCGCCCGCCTTTTTGAGATTGCGCATCGTCGCAATTACTCGCCAACCCTGCGCGGCGAAATATTTTGTCGTCTCGCGCCCGATTCCTGACGATGCTCCCGTTATAAAAATCGTCTTCATCAGAATGCCCCCGTTTTGACGTGCGGCACGTACGGCGATTCAAGCCGCGCTATCGTCGCCTCGTCAAGCGTAATGTCGAGCGCGGAGACTGCTTCTTCGATATGCTTAACCGAAGTCGTCCCAACAATCGGCGCGGTGATGAACGGCTTGCTAAGCATCCATGCCAACGAAGTCTGCGCCATCGAGTAGCCGATTTCCTTAGCGACCTGCTCCAAGTTATCAACGACGACTTTGTCAACGTCATCAGTCTTGCTCCAGACCATCGGCGACACTTCGTCTATCGCGTTGCGAGCGGTCTTGGTTCCCCAAGGGTGCGCACAACGTCCGCCTGCCAACGGACTCCATGGTACTACCGCCATTTTTCTATCCATGCAAAGAGGCAGTATCTCGCGTTCTTCTTCACGGTAAATCAGATTGTACTGAGGTTGAAGCGACACGAACTTTGTCCAGCCGCGACGCTCTGCAATATTCTGCAAGCGTTCCAGTTGCCAAGCAAAAATTGTCGACGCGCCGATATAACGCGCCTTGCCGGACTTAACCACGTCGTGCAAGGCTTCCATCGTTTCTTCCATTGGCGTTAGCGGGTCGAGGCGGTGAATCTGATATACGTCGACGTAATCGAGTTGCAGACGCTTCAAGCTGTGGTCTATCTCCGCCATGACGTTTTTGCGAGACGTGCCACCGCCATTGGGGCGACCAGGACGCATCTCGAAATTGACTTTGGTTGCCACAACGATTTCGTCACGGTCAAGCCCGAAGTCTTTGATGTAGCGACCAGTGATTTCTTCGCTCGTTCCCATTTGGTAAACATTCGCCGTGTCGAAGTAGTTAATACCCAGTTCAATCGCACGCTTGAAAATCTCCTTGCCGTCCTCGTAAGTCTTCGCCCACGGAAAAACGCCGTTTTCTTTGCCAGGCTTACCAAAGCTCATCATTCCCAGACAGATTCGCGATACGTCCATGCCTGTATTTCCGAACTTTACGTATTTCATATTCAGTCCTCCTTTTTCAGTCATACTTATTCTAAAAGACTTCGCAGATTGAATCAATTCGTATTTTAAGGTTTGACAATAAGTTTTCCTTATCCAATCACCCATTTCGGCGCACCGTCAACAATAAGCCAAAACTGTCGCAACATCAGCCGAAGCCTAACCCGAAGCGAATCGCGAACTTAGCAATTGAGCCCCTCAGCATACGCCTGCGGACTCAAACTGCGGGCGAGGCACCCTACGGGACGCTACGCTTGCCTCGCAAACCCTTGTTTTCGTCACGCAGTCGCCACGGCTTTCTCACGTCGCTACGCGCCGTTCAAATTTTTGCTATCGCTTGACGCTTGCCTTTCGTGCTACGCTACGCTAGCAAAAACCGCCTATGCTGAGCCGCTTCACCTCACCCAAAAGATAAAATTTTTGATTCGCTGAGCGGTTTTTTCGCGCATGAGTATTTTAAAAGCCGCGCACTACGTGCAAAAATCATAGCGGCTTTTTCGTACCCATACGCTCAAAAACCGATTTGGATAGCGTTCAGGCTACGCTACGGGCATAATGCCCTACGCTTGCCTTCACTAGGTTGCTGTGAAATTTTTTTCGGTAGCTACCTCAAAAATTTCTACGCAAAAAAACATAAAAAACGAAGGAGGAAAGGTTGCTTTGAGGTTTTCGCCTATCCGTAGCGTTATCGTGCAACCTTTCCAGTGGGGGGACACCCCCCGCCGCAAAAACCGTGCGGCTCCCCCCGATGTAATGTTCCATTTGAGTTCCTCGCAACTGCAAGTTCTCGAAATTTCTAACCGAAGCGTATAGCTAAAAAGAACATCCAGCCCGACTTCCTCAAACTTTTTTGCAACTTTTAAGTTTTCAACCTTAAAGAGCATTAACATCGGATGTTCTTTTTTTCTCGGGTAGTTAGAGTAACTAACAAACTTTGGGTAGTTGTAACGCTGGAGTAGCAACAGAAAGTGGTCGGCGAAACGCATTTTGCATGGAATGCCAATCGACGCCACGCTTTTCGGCGGCGATTGAATGCGTTTCGCGACCCACAAGGGGACGGGGGTCTGTAGGACCCCAGCGCAGCTTAAGCGACTTGGCGAAGCGCAGGACGCGCAAGCCTTAGTCGCTTCTGCGTCATAAGGCGGCTAGCATAGACACCGCTCGGCAATTCGTTCCGGCGGGCTTCGGCGGCAACGG
>JACXWG010000110.1 GCA_014764605.1 Quinella sp. 1Q5
GATGACGACGAATTTGTAATGGTTAAAGTATCTGAAGTAGATTTCTTGCTCCCCTGAATGTTGAGCGTATCCAAATTTGCCGCTCCCATAAGTGAAATTTTGCCTTCGCCAACTGTTACGATGATATTTGCACCGCTCTTAGTC
Organism: Quinella sp. 1Q5; assembly: GCA_014764605.1. Classification (GTDB taxonomy): domain Bacteria; phylum Bacillota; class Negativicutes; order Selenomonadales; family Selenomonadaceae; genus Quinella. The sequence goes on from JACXWG010000110.1 coordinate 145, forward strand.
GTCGAATAAGTTCCGTTACCGTCGCCAATTTGTAATGTCGAATTCGAATTGAAGCCAATGATTTTATCTTTTCCGCCGCCATTCGCATAAGCAACTAAATTTTTACTGCTACCAGTCTCAAGTATTATTAAATCGTCATTTTGTCCGCCGTCAATGGTATTATTCTTTCCTTGAACGTAAATTGTATCGTTTCCACTGTTTCCAATAAATAATCCGTTGTTGCCAGTGCTTAAGATAGAATCAGCACCGTTGCCGCCAGAAATACCTACATTATTGCCGGAACTGATTATATCGTCGTGTCCGTCGCCTCCATAGATTTGCGCGCCATTATTGCTGTTGTAAATAGTGTCATTTCCTGCATATCCGAATACAGTAGTGTTTGCAACTGAAATATTAATTAAATCAGCTGTGTCTGTACCGTAGAAAAGTGTTGACGGGCTGTAAGTGTTCAAACCTCCCCATTGGTCTACTATATGAACTGTAGTTTGAGCGGCATTTTTCAATCTTATGGAGCCAGAACCGACCGATACGATAAAATCATTACCGCTAACCATTGTGCTGTAGCTCCAACCGTTTATCTTAAGTACATCATTTGAAGTAAAACCATTAATTGTATCGTAGCCGTCACCGTAATTGTACCAAAACAAATTTCCGTTGTAATTGTGATTGTCGATTGAATCATTACCTTTGCCGCCAAAGATAGTAACATTACCGATACCGTAATTAGTAATAGTATCTGCCCAATCAGTTCCAGTAACTAATGTATTTGATAGATAATTGCTAATCCAACTCATAAAAATTCCTCCTAACTAAAAATGAACCGACATCGACAAAATTTTTGTCTAGCATACCTCCTTTAAGACTACAAACCAAAGGAACAAATAATTACCCGCCAATTATCCCACTACACGCCAGATTGTCAAGCTTTTTAGTAAAAATTTTTGTTTGAGCATGAAATTTTATCGTTGAGAGTGATTTCAGAGCTGTGAAACGGATTTCAGAGCTTTGAAAATGATTTTGGAGCTGTGAAACGGATTTCAGAGCCTTGAAAATAATTTTGGAGGCTTGAAAGTGATTTTGGAGCTTTGAAAACGATTTTGGAGGTCTGAAACGAGTTTTGAAGGCGATTTGGAGGCTCAAATTACGAAATCCAAAATACTGGATTTTGTATCGCGCTATTATGCGGTTTCTTCGGCAAGTACAAAAATCAGGGGAGATTTGGAAGTTTGATTTACGTTTTCCAATATATTGGATTTTGTAAAATAGGCAAAAAAAAAGCCCGCCACGTTGACGGGAGAAAAAATTTATGTTCAAAGGTTCTTGCAGATAATTTCGGTGACTTGTTCGGTACCGACCTTCTTAAAGCTGTCGGAGTAAATGTCAGCGGTGCGCCAGCCGTCAGCGAGTGTCTTATCAATCGCCGCCTCGATAGCCTTAGCCGCGTCTTCAGCCTTGAGACTGTAACGCAGGAGCATCGCCGCGCTTAGTATCGTGCCCATCGGGTTTGCAATGCCTTGACCGGCAATATCGGGCGCGGAGCCGTGAATCGGTTCATAAAGACTGGTGAGCAATCCGATTGACGCGCTGGGCATTAAACCAATCGACCCGCCGATAACTGCCGCCTCATCGCTCAAAATATCGCCAAAGATATTGTTCGTAACGATAACATCGAACTGCTTTGGGTTAAGCACTAGTTGCATTGCCGCGTTGTCAACGTAAAGATGATTCAATTCAACGTCGGGGAAGTCTTTTGCCACGTCGACAACGACTTTGCGCCATAAACGACTTGCCGCGAGGACGTTTGCTTTATCAACCGAAGTCACCTTGCCGCGACGTAGCCGAGCCGTCTCAAATGCTAACTTTGTGATTCGTTCAATCTCTGGCACGGAATAAATCTCGGTGTCCCATGCTTGCTCAATGCCGTCCTTAGTCTCCGATTCGCAACGAGGTCCGAAATAAATTCCGCCGACCAGTTCACGAACGATTAGCAAATCAGAGCCGCCGACGAGTTCAGGCTTGAGCGGCGACGAGTTAATCAATTCGGGATAAACTTTCGTCGGGCGCAGGTTCGCGAACAATCCTAACCCTTTGCGCAGTCCGAAGATTGCTTTTTCGGGGCGCAAGTGCACGGGCAAGCTATCCCACTTCTTACCACCGACCGCTCCGAATAACACGCCGTCAGCCGCCTTGCACGCCTCTAGAGCTTCATCAGTCAAAGGCGTGCCGAACTTCTCATAAGACGTACCGCCCGCGTCGCGAGTCTCGAACTCCAAACCAATCTTAAACTTCGCGTCGACCTTCTTAAGCACTTCGACAGCGGAGGCGGTTATCTCTTGTCCTATGCCGTCGCCAGGGATTACGATTATTTTCTTCATGAGCTTACACCTTTCCCGCTAAGATTTTGTAACCGTTGATTCTGTCTTCTGCGTCGTGTTGGGTCTTCTCGAAAAGTGCCTGCGCCGCGTCGGGGAAATTGCGCTTGAGCGACGAATACCGAACCTCGCCCATAAGGAATTCTTGGAACTTGGAGAAGTCCGGCTCCTTGCTGTCTAGCGTGAACTTGCCATTGACGGGATTATATCTCCAGTTTGCCCAATAGCCGCATTGAACTGCAAGCTTGCCTTCCAACTGACTTGAACCCATGCCCTTTCTAATGCCGTGATTAATGCAGGGCGCGTAGGCGACAATCAGCGACGGTCCCGGATAAGCTTCAGCCTCCGTGATAGCCTTAAGCAACTGATTCTGGTCGGCTCCCATTGACACCTGCGCCACGTAGACATAGCCGTAACTCATCGCCATCTTGCCTAAGTCCTTCTTGCGGGTCTTCTTGCCAGTCGCCGCGAATTGAGCTATCGCCGCCGCAGGTGTCGCCTTCGAGGCTTGCCCGCCCGTATTGGAATAAACTTCCGTATCGAAAACGAAAACGTTAATATCCTCGCCGCTCGCTAAAACGTGGTCAAGTCCGCCGTAGCCTATGTCATAAGCCCAACCGTCGCCGCCGAGTATCCATTGACTGCGCTTAACGAAGAAATCCCGATTGTTATAAATTTTGTTCAGCAAGGCATCGTTGCCGCGTTGAGCCTCAAGCAATGCCGTCAACTTATCGGCGCGTTCGCGGGTGTCGTCGCTTACGTCGCGATTTTCTTTCCAATCCTTCAAAGCGTCTTTGAGTTCGTCGCTTATATCAAGGTTAAGAGCCGCCTCAACGTCGCTGGCAAGTGATTCGCGAATCGCCTTGACGCCTAAGAACATTCCAAGCCCGTACTCGGCGTTGTCCTCGAAAAGCGAATTGCCCCAAGCGGGACCGTGTCCAAGATGATTCTTCGTGTAAGGCATGGCAGGAGCCGACGCGCCCCAGATTGACGAACAGCCCGTAGCATTGGCAATCATCATTCTATCGCCGAACAGTTGCGTTAAAAGTTTTGCGTAAGGAGTCTCACCACAGCCCGCGCAAGCTCCGCTGAATTCAAACAGCGGATTTTCAAACTGACTGCCGATAACCGTCGTCTTCTTCGTCGGGTTAGCCTTTGCCGCGAGCTTAACGCCGTAATCGAAATATTTCTGGCGAGCCTGCGCGGCGTCATCGAACTTCACCATAGTCAACGCTTGCTTAGGACAAACCTGAGCACAGTTGCCGCAACCGAGGCAGTCAAGCGTAGACACGGCGATTGTAAGATTGTACGCGCCACGAGAAATCTTTGACGGGATAGCCTCCATGCCTTCGGGAGCGTTCTTGAGTTCTTCGGGCGTCGTGAGCACGGGACGTATCGCCGCATGTGGACAGACGAACGAACATTGATTACAGCCTATGCACTTTGACTTATCCCATTGCGGAACTTTGATAGCCGTGCCGCGTTTCTCGTAAGCCGTGCCGCCAACAGGGAAAGTGCCGTCCGCCAACTCGACGAACTTGCTAACAGGCAAGGCGTCGCCCTCTTGACGGTTCATGACGTTTTGAATGTCCGTAATGAATTCGGGCGGGTCGACTTGCTTTAAGTTGCGGTTCATGCTGGTATCGTCGATGTCCCACGTGCTCAAGTCGACCTTGTGCAAAGTGGTAATGCCCTGGTCAATCGCGCCGCAGTTCATGTCGACAACGTTTTGACCCTTCGAGCCGTAAGACTTCTCCACAGCGTCTTTAAGATATTTAACCGCCTCATCAATCGGAATGATATTGGCGAGCTTGAAGAACGCCGCTTGCATGACCATGTTAAAGCGTCCGCCTAAACCGAGTTCGCCGGCAATCTTCACAGCGTTGACGGTGTAAACGTTTATCTCGTTGTCGATGATGTAGCGTTTCATGTAGGGCTTAAGCTTCTTGCCGAGTTTCTCGTCGCTCCAGTCGGTGTTAAGTAGGAAGGTGCCGCCACGTTTCAGTCCTGCGATTAGGTTGTAGTGGTGCACGTAGCTTTTCTGCGAACAGCTCACGAAGTCGGGCTTAGTAATAAGATAAGGCGAGGTTATTGGACTCTTGCCAAAGCGTAAATGGCTCATGGTTATGCCGCCCGACTTTTTGCTATCGTAAGCAAAATAAGCTTGCGCGTAAAGGTCGGTGTTATCGCCGATGATTTTGATTGCGGACTTATTCGCGCCAACTGTCCCGTCCGAGCCGAGCCCCCAGAACTTACAAGCCGTCGTGCCTTCGGGCGTCAAGTCTACGTCGTGATAAGCCGTAGCCAATGATTTATGCGATACGTCGTCATTGATACCGATTGTGAATCCGTTCAGCGGCGAATCCTTCTTTAGCTCGTCGAAGATCGCAAGCATTTGTTCGGGCGTAGTGTCCTTGCCGCCTAGTCCAAAGCGTCCGCCGACGATAACGGGCTTAATGTCTGAATCATAGAACGCTGACTTCACGTCCAGATAAAGAGGCTCGCCGATTGCGCCGCTTTCTTTTGTCCTGTCGAGGACTGCTACTTTTTTAACCGTCTTCGGGATTGCGTTCAGGAAATGTTTGACGCTGAACGGGCGATATAAATGCACGCTGACCACGCCGACTTTATCGCCGCGAGCATTGAGGTAAGCTGCCGCCTCGTTAGCCGTCTGACAGCCCGAACCGATTGCAATGATGA
>JACXWG010000007.1 GCA_014764605.1 Quinella sp. 1Q5
CTGAACATTGCAAGAAGATTTTTAAACGCGTCGCCAAGAAAAAGAACTTCGGCAACGGACGATTCGTTAGGACACTTCTTGAGCAAGCGTGGCTTAAGCAGGCGCAACGAATCATCAAAGAGGCTGAAGGCGGCACCGTCACCAAAGAGGACTTGACGAACTTTAAGGTTGAGGACTTCGACGTAAACGTTGATAAAAATATCGGCAAGGAACGTAAGCTCGGCTTCATTAGATAAAAAATTTCTGGGACGGTCTCCAATGTTTGGAGGCGGTCTTTTTTTGTGCTAAAATCGCGGCGGAGGTGTTCGGCATGAAAAGACTTGTGGCATTGACGGCGTTGTTTATGATGATTGCCGTTCAAACATCGGCGATGCGTTTGGAACTCGTCCCGCAACCCGTCGGCAAGGTCACCTACTACGACGAAGCTTATCACGTCGAGGGCGCAAGCAAACTTTCAAAGCGTATGGCGCAGTTCGGAGAAGATTTTTATTTGCACTTCGATAAGGTTGCTCGGCTCGGCGACAAACGCAAAAAAAATACCGTCGCAGTCGACATGAGAGGCGAGACGACGATTTATCGGATTGATAACACGGCGGGCGCGGCGTTCTACATGATTAAGAACGATAGCATTGGCACGGGCGACGGCGTTAAAGTTCTTGGCGTGCGTGGCGGCAAGTGGCTTGTGTATCTCGACGCTTTGGAACTTCGCAAGCAATACGACATCGGCTGGAACTTCCATATGTCGCAGGTCTTCACCGAGGACAACAAGATTATTTTCCGCTACACGTTGCAAAGTCATGTTATCGACGTGGAATGCCATTGGCATGCAGTTAATCAGAAATTTTATCCGGAGGCTATTGAACGATGAAGAATTTCTTAGCGATGGTTTGTTTACTCTTAATCCTTTCCGCGCCAGCGTCGGCTATGAACTTGACACTTCATGAACCGATTGGCATTATTACTTTAGGCAGGGAGCCGTTCACGTTGAATATCGAAGGCTACACGAAACTTGACGGCGACTTTTCAAAGGGCGTGGCGGTCTTCGGCGATAACTTGTACTTCCATTTCGACTGCCGTAAGGTCATGGAAGAAAATTTTGACGCGGCGAGTCGATTCGGCGGCAGTGACAGTTCAAACGCCGTGCCAGTCTACGTGTTCGAGGGCAGGACGCAAATTTATCCGATAAGCGGCGACGACGGACGAAACTTTTATTTGCTAGCGACGGAAACGGGTGGCGGCAGTTCCCTTAAAGTCATCGGCGACCGTGACGGCTCGTGGGTCAAGTACTTTGATACTTTGAACATGCGCAATCAAATCCCTTACGAGTTTTACCTAGACGGCTTTCGCGCCGACGGCGACACTATTATTTTCCTGTACAAGGAGTGGCAGAAGGAAAACTATTGCCAGCTCTGCTACAAGTGGGACGAGGCGGCGCAGTGGTTCGGTGTTGAGGTTCAATGACTTAGCGGAGTTTTTTTGTTGATAGCCTTGCTGTGTAAAAACTCGTGTGATATAATGCGCCGCGTCACAAATTCACGCGGAAACGGAGCGTCGCCTGTTCCCTAGGGTTAATCGGCGCGAGAATGTTCCGCGAATGCAAAACAGGAGGAATTTCAAATGGCAGTTATCTCAATGAAGCAGCTGTTAGAAGCGGGCGTGCACTTCGGGCACCAGACGCGGCGTTGGAATCCAAAGATGGCTCGTTACATCTTCACGGAACGCAACGGCATTTACATCATCGACTTGCAGAAGACAGTTCGCAAAGTCGACGAGGCTTATAACTTCGTCCGTTCCGTCGCTGAAGAGGGCAAGACTATTCTTTTCGTCGGCACCAAAAAGCAAGCTCAAGAGGCAGTCAAGGAAGAGGCTGTCCGCGCTGGTCAATTCTTCGTCAATGAACGTTGGCTCGGTGGCATGCTCACGAACTTCCAAACGATTCAAAAGCGTATCAATCGCCTTAAAGAGCTGGAGACCATGTCGCAGGACGGAACCTTTGAAGTCCTTACTAAAAAGGAAGTCATGCAACTCCGTCACGAAATGGCACGGCTCGAAAAGTATTTGGGCGGAATCAAGGAAATGAGCAAGTTGCCTGGCGCATTGTTCGTCGTCGACCCGCGCAAGGAACGTATCGCAGTGGCTGAGGCTCGTAAGCTCGGTATCCCGATTGTGGCGATTGTCGACACCAACTGCGACCCCGACGAGATTGATTACGTTATTCCCGGTAATGATGATGCGATTCGTGCTGTGAAGCTGTTGACGGCTAAGATTGCAGATGCGATGCTCGAAGGCAACCAAGGCGCGGAGAGTGCCGAAGCCGCCGAAGAGAACGAAGAATAAGTTTGAGGTGAACGATAAATGGCTATTAGTGCTAAGACTGTTAAGGAACTGCGCGAGAGAACTGGCGCGGGCATGATGGATTGCAAGAAGGCTTTGACTGCGACCGATGGCGACATGCAAAAGGCTATTGACTGGCTCCGCGAAAAGGGCATTGCTAAGGCGGCTAAGAAGGCTGGACGCACGGCGGCGGACGGTGCAGTTGCCGCTTACATTTCCGACGACGGCAAGACTGGCGTCCTTTTGGAAATCAACTGCGAAACTGACTTCACGGCGAACAATGATAACTTCCGCGCCCTCGAAAAGAAAGTTATCGAACACATTGCCGCGACTAAACCCGCCGACCTCGACGCACTAAACGACAGCGAAATTGACGGCAAGAAAGTTTCTGAACTCGTCACGGAGGCGACTGCCACTATCGGCGAAAAGATTTCTATTCGTCGCTTTACTGTCTACGAGACAGAAGGCAAGCTTACGACTTACATTCACATGGGCGGCAAAATCGGCGTGCTCGTCGAGATGACTGGCGGTTCCGATGAACTCGGTAAAGATGTCGCTATGCAAATCGCCGCGGCTAATCCTTCCGCTGTTGACCGCGCAGGCGTCGACGCTTCCGAACTCGAACACGAAAAGGAAGTCCTCCGCAAACAGGCTCTCGAAGAAGGCAAGCCCGAAAAGATTGTTGACCGCATGGTCGAAGGGCGCATTAACAAATTCTACAAGGAAGTCTGCCTCGTTGAGCAAGAGTTCGTTAAGGCGGAGCCGGGTAGCAAGCAGACTGTCAAAGACATTCTCGGCAAAGAAAAGGTTTTGAGGTTCACGCGTTATCAACTCGGCGAAGGTATCGAAAAGAAGGAAACCGACTTTGCGGCAGAGGTCGCGGCTCAAGCTGGCATGTAAGACTTAACAACGCATAAAAAATCCTCCACAGTCCAAACGGATTGCGGAGGATAATTTTTTTGCTTAGAGTTCTTCGCCGTTCGTAGCAATGACTTTCTTATACCAGTAGAACGAATCCTTACGACTACGCGAGAAATCGCCCGTGCCGTCATCATGACGATTGACATAAACAAAGCCGTAGCGTTTAGCGTATTGTCCTGTGCCCGCGCTTACACAATCAATACAGCCCCAAGTCGTGTAACCGATAAGCGGCACGCCGTCGTTGACTGCCTCGCCCATTGCCCGAATATGTTCGCGGAAGTAGCTGATTCGATAATCGTCATGAATGGAGCCATCAGCCTCAACTTTATCGAACGCGCCAAAGCCGTTTTCCACGACCATAATTGGGGTATCAGGGTAACGAGACGCCAATTTATTCAGCGTCCAGCGCAAACCGTCGGGGTCAATCTGCCAACCCCAATCGCTTGCCTTAAGGTAGGGATTCTTCGCACCGCCAAGCATACTGTCGTTAATTTTTTCGGCGTTTTTGTCAGCAGTAACACAACTGGACATGTAATAGCTAAAAGTGTAGAAGTCAACGACGCCCTCGCGCAGGATTTTTTTGTCCTCCTCGTTATCCATGAAGGCGGTATCAATGCCCATGTCACGATAAAACTTTTTGGCGTAGTAGGGATAAGCCCCGCGAACTTGAACATCGCCGCAAAGGTCGTTGCATAAATTATCCGTGCGTTGAGTTTCTAACATATCTTTGGGGTTCGGCGTCAAAGGATAGCGGGTTACATGACAAATCATGTTGCCGATTTTGAATTCGGGATTGATTTTGTGACCGGCGATGACTGCCTTAGCCGAAGCGACGAACTGATTATGCAGAGCCTCAATCCTCTGCTGTGGAACGTCTTTAAGCTCGTCGAATTTACATGGCGTAGTTCGATTCAAATCTTCATCTTGGATAAGACCCACGCTGTAAAGGTTGCCAACCGTCGGAGACATGAGAGTCATATTGATTTCGTTGAACGTGAGCCAATATTTAACTTTGTCCTTGAAACGTTCAAAGCAGGTGGTCGCGTATTTAACGAACAAGTCGATAGTCTTGCGATTGTAGTAGCCGCGATATTTTTTGACAAGCTCGAAGGGCAATTCGTAATGATTGAGCGTGATAAGCGGCTCGATACCGTACTTGCGGCACTCGTCGATAACGTCTTCATAAAACTTCAAGCCTGCCTCGTTAGGTTGGGCGTCATCACCGTTCGGGAAAATTCGCGCCCAGCTGATAGAAAAGCGGAAGCACTTAAAGCCCATTTCGGCGAAAAGCGCGATGTCTTCCTTGTAGTGGTGATAGAAGTCAATCGCCGTGTGCGACGGATAGAAAACGCCATCCTCAATTTTCGGGCAGAAAGTTCGCGGAGTATTTACGTCACCGCCCAAAAGCATGTCAGGAACGCTCAAGCCTTTGCCACCTTCAAGGTAGCCGCCTTCGACTTGATTCGCGGCAACTGCTCCGCCCCATAAAAAATTCTTTGGAAAACTCATTATCAACACCTCCGCGAAAAATTCTATCACAATCGTCAAGATTATGCTACAATCGGCGCGGGAGGTTATCATATGAAATTTATTTGTTCAAAGTGCGGGCACGAGGAAGAACTTTCGACACGCAAGCCCCGCTGTGATTGCGGAGGGCTTTGGAAGTTAAACTTCACGCCGCCGAAATTTGATGAAGCTCTTATCGATAAGGCGACGTGGAATATCTTCCGCTATCGAAAGTTCATGCCGCTGCTTGATGACTCGTGGAAGGCAGTTACGCTCGGCGAGGGCATGACGCCTATTATCCGATTTAATGACGATGTTTGGCTCAAAATGGATTACTTCATGCCGACGTTGTCTTTTAAGGACAGGGGCGCGGCGGTCTTGGTTGCCCATTGTAAATCAATCGGCGTGGATTCGGTTATTCAAGACTCAAGCGGCAATGCGGGTAACTCTGTGGCGGCTTATTGCGGGCGCGTGGGCATCAGCTGTGAAATTTTCGTCCCCGACAATACGAGCGATAAAAAAATCCGCATGATTGAATCACACGGAGCAAAAGCAAGTCTCGTTCCTGGCACCAGAGACCATTGCGCGGACGTCTGCAGAAATAAAGTCAGGCGTGAGAAAGTCTATTACGCCAATCACGTTTACAATCCGATTTTCTACGAAGGAACCAAAACTTTTATCTACGAGACTTACGAGCAACTTCACCGCATACCGGAAAATATTTTCGTTCCGCTGGGCAATGGCACGTTGTTTATCGGAGTCATGAAAGGCTTAGAGGAATTGTTGAGCGCGGGCTTGATTGAAAAATTTCCACAAGTGGTTATCGTGCAAAGCGAGCGTTGTCAACCGTTCGTTAGAGCAATGGAGATTGGCGCGAAAAATATTTTCCTTGAACAGGTTCAGCCGACTATGGCGGAGGGAATTGCAATTGGCGTTCCCATGCGTGCTGAAGAGATTCTCGAATATATTTACCGCTACGGCGTCAAGGCAGTCACTATTCCAGAAGATTGGATACTGCCCGCCCGCGCCCGGCTGTCGAATCAAGGCATTTACTGCGAACACACAACAGCAGGCGTCTACGCTGGTTATTTGCACTACTGCAAACTTCACGGCAAGACGCCCGACGCTTTAATCTCGATGTGCGGTGCCGGTCTCAAATCCGACCACTAATCTGAATAAAAATTACGCTAGAACGAAGCTGAAGACCGCGCGTTTGAAACATGGATGTTTCATAGCGGGGTTAAACGCCCTTTTCTTTTGTAACTTTTCTTTTGGACGAGCAAAAGAAAAGTTTTTCAATCAATACAGGGGAAGACAGGCGAATCAAAATATTTCCCGACAATCTTAACCGCGCAATAATCGCCGCACATACTGCAAGCCGTCTCTCCGATCTTGTTGCGTGCGCCGCGTTTCTTTCTTGCTAAGTCAGGGTCAATGGCAAGATTGAGTTGCTCTTCCCAGTCAAGGACTTTGCGAGCACGAGCCATCTTTAAATCCCAATCGTGAGCACCTGCCACGCCCTTAACCAAATCAGCGGCATGAGCGGCAATCCTTGAAACAATAACTCCGTCGTGCACGTCCTCAATCGTCGGCAAGCAAAGATGTTCAGCGGGCGTCACGTAGCAGAGGAAATCCGCACCACTTATCGCTGCTAGAGTCCCGCCAATCGCTGCCGTGATATGGTCGTAGCCCGGCGCAACGTCCGTAACCAAAGGTCCGAGAACATAGAACGGGGCATTGCGGCAAAGGCGTTTCTCAAGTTTCATGTTGGCTTCGATTTGGTCGTAGGGCACGTGTCCGGGACCTTCAACCATAACTTGCACACCGCGCCGCCACGCACGGTCAACGAGGTCGCCCAAAGTTATCAACTCAGTAAGTTGTGCACGGTCGGTAGCGTCGGCTATGCAACCAGGTCTCATGCCGTCACCTAGGCTAATCGTCACGTCGTACTTTGCGCAAATGTCTAAGATGTCGTCGTAGCGTTCGTAAAGTGGATTCTCGCGTTCGTTGTGAAGAATCCAGCCCGTGATAAAACTTCCGCCACGACTTACAATGTCCATTTCCCGACGTTGAGTCCGAAGCTTATCAATCGCCGAACGAGTAACCCCGCAATGAAGCGTCATGAAGTCCGCGCCGTCTTTAGCTTGCGTCTCAATCGTGCGGAGCAAATCATCTTCCGTCATAGAGACAATCGCGCCGTGAGACTTAATCGCCTCGACTGTCGCTTGATAAATCGGAACTGTCCCGACCATTATCGGCGAGTGGTCGATTATTTTTTTGCGCGAAAGGTCGATGTTGTTGCCCGTGCTCAAATCCATGACCGAATCCGCGCCGCAACGTACAGCCTCATCAAGCTTTAGGAGTTCGGGTTCAATGTCAGGGAATGTGCTTGACGTTCCGATATTGGCGTTGACTTTCGTCCGCAAACCCGCACCTACGCCGCACGGCTTCAACGACGCGTGATTGACGTTCGCGCAAATTGCAATGACTCCTTGAGCCACGCCGCGCCGAACTTCTTCGACAGGAATTTTTTCCGCCTCCGCAACCAGTTTCATTGCGTCAGTTATTTTGCCCTCACGAGCCGCTTGCATTTGTGTTGCCATGTTTAATCACCTTTCCAAATATTTTTTGAAGCGATTGACGACCAGACCCGCTAGCACCGAGCCGCACACAGTTGAGATTAGGAACGGCACCACGTAGACATAAAACGCCACGTCGCCCGCCTCCTTGCCCATGAACAGGATTGCTGTCGGATAAGCCGCAAGCCCACCGATTATCCCCGTGCCCAATGCCTCAGCCGCGACAGTTAGCCAAATGTTTTTCGTCCGCGAATAGACGACGCCGCTTAAGAACGCTCCGCACATGCTGCCGGGGAACGCAAGCAGACTTCCCAGCCCGAACAAATTCCTAAGCACGCTAGCCACGAACGCAGAGCCGACACCGTATCGCCAACCCAAAAGCACCGCGCAGAAGACGTTGACCATGTGTTGAACCGGCGCACATCGACTGCCTAGCATCGGGAATGATATGATACTCCCGACCACAGCTACAGCCGTAAGCACCGCTGCCAACGTCAATCGTTTCGTCTCGTTCATCAAATCAGCTCCTTAACCAAAAAGAGAAAACCCCCGATTCAGAGGCCTTCTCGTCGCGTCAATCGTTTTTCCTACGTCGGCATTATCCGAATCAGGTTCGCGGGTCGAAGTGCTTAACTTCCTCTCAGCCTGTCCACAACTTAACTTGTCTGCAAGCTCCCCGATATTCAGTTGTCAATTCGTTGCTATTTTCTCCGCAAAAATATTTTGTCCTGCACTATTTCTTAATGAGCTTAGAACTGCTGATTTTGTATGTGTCGTCGTTGATGTGGAAAGTTGTTGCGGTAAATTCTTTTAGCATGACGGAGCCGCCGCTGACGTTGAAAGTTATCGTGCCCTTTGCTTTGCTGTAAGAGGTCGTGAAAGCCAATCCGTCAAGGGTGAGCGTATCGTTTTTATCGAAGCCGAAGATAGTATCCTTGCCGTCGCCCTTAACATAGATGAACTTGTCGAACCCCGCATCGCCCCAAAGCGTGTCATTGCCTTTGCCACCTTTAATGCAATCGTTGCCCGAACCGCCGAGGAGTTTATCATTGCCCGTGCCGCCAGAGAGCGTGTCCTTGCCGTCTCCACCGTTCAAGCTATCGTTACCGGAACCGCCGAGAATTTTATCATCGCCCGAACCGCCAGAGAGCGTGTCCTTACCGTCTCCACCGTTCAAGCTATCGTTACCGGAACCGCCGAGAAGTTTATCATCGCCCGAACCGCTAGAGAGTGTGTCCTTGCCAGAGCCGCCTAATAAGCAATCGTTGCCAGAACCGCCGAGGATTTTATCATCGCCCGTGCCACCAGAAAGTGTGTCATTGCCAGAGCCGCCACTCAAGCTATCATTGCCAGAGCTACCGAGGATTTTATCATCGCCCGTGCCACCAGAAAGTGTGTCATTGCCAGAGCCACCGACGAGAGAATTTGCCAGTTTGTTGCCCGTGATTTTAATAGCGGTCGTCCGTGATGAGGCGTTAATGACTTCAACAGATGAATTAACAGTTACGAACGAAGGCATCGAATTCGTCAAGGTTAAGGTTGTCGACTTTTGCCCTTTAATGTTGACCTTAGACAAGTTACCCGCGCCTTGTAACGTTATGTTGTTTTTGCCGATATTGACGATAACATCCTCATTGTTTTTAATCGAAGTGTAAGCACCACCCGCGATGCTGAGTGTGCTCTTCGCGTTGAAACCTTCGATAAGGTCGTTGCCGTCTCCAAAGGCGTATTTGAATAGAACTTTATCGCCACAGTTTTTAATAGTGTCGTTGCCAGTGCCGCCGAGAATTGTCGAGCTATTACCGTTATACTCGTCGCTATCTGAATCATAAAAAACATCCCAAGATTGATAATAGCGATAGCCGTTGTAAATTAAATCATTGCCAGTGCCTCCGTCTAATACAGACTTTGAGCCGTGACTTGTAATCGTATCATTACCAGTGCCGCCCATTATTGAAACGTTAGCTCCGCCGCGTTCGCTCTCCCAATAGCCGCCGTTAATCAGAAAATCTCTATTTGCGCCGCCGTCTATTGTTACGTTGGAGCCTCTGTTGTAAATTGAATCATTACCCGCGCCACTACTTATCGAAGTTTTACTTCCGTAGTTTGTGATTGTGTCATTTCCCGCGCCGCTGTCGACTTTTGCACCGCTTGCAACAGAGCTGATTAAAATGTAATCGTCGCCATCTTCGCCAAAGACGTTCATATTCTCGCCGTAAGCCGTAATGGTATCGTTGCCCGTGCCAGCCGAGATTGTTACTCCTTTGCCGGAACCTGTTAAGAGTTCCGCATCGTCCGTGCCGACGATTGAAGAGCTGTCTTTCCAAGCATAACCTTTCGAGCTGTCGTAGGAATCTGACGCTTGCTTCATGAGATAACGCCAGAACATATAGCCGACGGCGTAAACATTTGTATCACTGCTGAAAGTGTTGTTAAGATCGAGATATTGCGCCAGTAGCATTGAATTTCTAGCAAGCTCCGTCATGTATCGAGTATTGCCCGCCGTGAGATCGGCCATACCTTCCGTCATGTAATTCGGCATGTACGACCAGATATTGAATTTTCCTTGCAAGACGTGCGTAATTTCGTGTGGGAAGAGATAATCGCCCAAGCTATTGCCGTTCTTATCGCTTTCCTCAAAGTTTGTGAACGCCATATTGACTTGCACGCCGCCGGAGCCGCCGAGTCCCCAAGCAAATGAATCCGAGTCTTCAAAGAAGGAGAGTGTCATCGATTTTCCTTCAAAACTGAAACCGAACGTTTCTTCAATGAGCTTTATCGCCTCTTCAGCCCACCATGAGTAAAAGCCTTGAACTACCAGCTGTTCCTTTTCTGAAAGCGTGTCTTTTTCTGGAACGGTAATTGTTAAACCGCGAATGGTAAAAGTCGTTGATTCAGGATAAATCGCGTCGCCACTCTGTGGGAACAGGTCAGATTGAGTTTTCATCGACAAACCGCCCGCGTCCCAACCGACAACTGCATTTCTGTCATCATTGCCCAAGATAATTCCGCAATAATCACGCAAAAAAGTATCTGCATTGTTCGCCGTACGACAATCGGCAACCATTTTGTCAATAACTTCCTGCAAGGTGTTAAATTGTGAGCAATTTTTAATCGCTTCATCTAGTTTTTCTTCAGTGTCGAGGATAGTATGCGCCATAGAGTGAACGAAATTTTTAATGACTTGTTGTGGAGAATATCCGTTGCCGTAAATTTGAGTTGTCGTTTTGCCAGCAGAATCCGTAACGGTGATAGCGTGATTGGTCATGTTCTTCAAGCGCAAAGAACCGTTGCCGATATGGAAAATCAAATCGCCGCCGTCGAAGGAATAACTATCAAGTTTACCCGCCGCTATCTCAATTATGTCCTCGCCGCTGTAATTAGTTATGACATGATTGCCATTGACATATTTATAAGTCTGCACGGAACTATCGCCTGTCAAAGTGCTATTGCTTTCGCTCATGTTTATCGTAGCGATACCTCTAACAGTATTATTCCCGCTACCCGCGTCGATTGTCACGTTGTCGCCGTAGTTGTAAATGGTGTCATCTCCTTCTCCCGCAGTTATTGTCACTGAGTTGCCCTCGTTGTAAATGTAATCATTGCCTGTGCCCGTGTCGATTGTTACGTTATTTGCTCCTTCGTACGTTTGCGTTTCAGAATTCCAATAGCCGTAGTTGTGAATGTAATCGTTGCCTACGCCGGCGTCGATTGACACTGAGTTGCTATGGTTGTTGATTGAATCATTGCTTGCGCCAGCGTCTATTGTTACTGAGTCGCCGCTGTAATTGTTAATAGTGTCGTTGCCCGCTCCGCTACTTATCGAAGTTTTATTTCCGTAGTTGGTGATGGTGTCGTTGCCTGCACCCGTCGTGATTGTAGCTTTCTCAGGATTAATCGTATCGGTCGTTTGGGTGGTCGAATTGTACTTATAGTCGTAATCATTGTAGATGTAATTGTCGCCACCGCTCGTCGAAATTTTGACGGATTGCCCGCCGTTATTTTCAATGGAGTCATTGCCCGCGCCCGCGTCGATTATCACGTTGGAGCCACGATTTTTAATAGTGTCGTTGCCTGTACCACCTAAGATTGTCGAATGGTTTCCGTTATACTCGTCGCTATCTGAATCATAAAAAGCATCCCAAGGTTGATAGTAGCGGTAGCCGTTGTAAATTAAATCATTGCCAGTGCCTCCGTCTAACACAGACTTTGAGCCGTGACTTGTAATCGTATCATTGCCTTCGCCGCCCATGAGGGAAACGTTAGCTCCGCCGCGTTCACTCTCCCAATAGCCGCCGTTAATCAGAAAATCTTTATCCGAGCCGCCGTCGATTGTCACGTTGGAGCCATAATTGGTAATGGTATCCGCTTCGCTCGTTCCTGAAACAACGATATCGGGCACATTGTTACTAATCTCTGCCATGAAGAATCACCTCACTTAAATTTATTATTTTTATCTTCAATGGCAAGCTTTAAAGTCCTTTGATAGTCTCGAAAATTTTCTTTGCAACATGCTACGCCTTGCGGTAAAATATTGGCGGTGATTCAATGAAGAAGATAGTTATAAGTCAAAAGTTCAGCACCACAGTCGTGGTAGTGATTCAAGGCGACGAAGTCAGCGCGATTTATTCAGCGCAGAACACACAGCCGCAACTCGTCGGCAACATTTACAAAGGGCGCGTGAAAAATTTTCTGCCGGGAATGCAAGCGGCGTTCGTGGACATCGGGCGCGATAGAAATGTTTTCCTGCAGTTCAATCGCAAGCAAAAACTTTCCGTGGGGCAGAGCGTCTTAATCCAAATCGACAAGGACGAAGGCTTGACTAAAGGAGCACGTGCGACGCTTAACATAAGTCTGGCGGGGCGGCTGATGATTTTCCTGCCGACGGTCGGTTATATCGGCGTATCGAATAAGATTGGCGGCGACGAACGCTTGAGACTTCATCAGCTAGCAAGGAAGATTCGCCCGAAGGACGCCGGCTTAATCATTCGGACGGCGGCTCAAGGTTGCTCCGAAGAAGATTTGCTTGGCGACCTTGCCAACCTTCAAGCTCTCTGGTCAAGGATTCAAGAACGCAACGCCAAACGCAAGCCGCCCGCCCTCCTGCACAGCGACAACGACTTGATTGACAGGCTCTTGCGCAATGAATACGCGGCGGGCACCGAACTTATCGTCGACAACTTGAAACTTTATCGGCGGCTCGTCGGTCTGGTTGAAGGCGTTAAACTCTATGACGGCTCTAAGCAGATATTCGAGGCGTTCGGCGTGTCAGATGAGCTTGCAAAGATTAATCAGCGTGAACTTTCCTTGCCGAGCGGCGGACAAATTGTCATCGACAAGACGGAAGCTTTGACGGCTATCGACGTAAACACCGGCAAATTCATCGGACGCGACGACTTCGACGAGACGATACTAAAGACTAACCTTGAGGCAGCGGCGGAAATTCTCAAGCAACTGAGGCTCCGAGACATCGGCGGGATTATCGTCGTCGACTTCATTGACATGGACAGCCTAGAAAATAGGCAAGCTTTGATGAACTTCCTGAGGGAACGAGCCGCCCTAGACAGGAACAAAACTAAAATCGTGGACATGACGCCGCTGGGTCTCGTCGAGATTACGCGGCACAGTCGATAAAAATTTTGCAAAGGGGAATCAGTATGTACACACTTCAAAACGATTTGCTTAAGATTACAGTTGCCGAGCGCGGCGCGGAACTCAAGTCGATAACCGAGCTGGCGGACGGCACGGAGTATCTTTTTGACGGCGACCCGACCTGGTGGAAATTCTCTTCGCCGGTGCTCTTCCCGATTGTCGGCAAGGTCAATGGCAACAAGTATCGCGCCGAGGGCAGAGAATTTACTTTACCGGGGCATGGCTTCGCACGCACGACGGATTTTTGGCTCGTGGACGCCACGGACGATGCTTTGACCTTCGCGCTTGAATCAAACGCCGCAACCTTCAAAGTTTATCCTTACGAGTTCCGCCTGGAGATTTCGTTCAAGCTGACGGGCAATGAAGTCAAAGTCGCGTGGAAGGTTGTCAACGTCGACGACAAGGACATTTATTTTTCAATCGGCGCACACCCCGCGCTTAGTTGCCCCATTAACTATCGCGAAAGCTTCGAGGACTGCTACCTCAAGTTCAATCGGGCGGAAAAGTCATCGCGCATTCCTCTTACGAGCCGTGGCACTCTTTCCCATGACAGAATCCCGACGCTTGATGGCACGGAGCTTCCCTTGACTTACGACTTGTTCAAGGGTGATGCGCTTGTCTTTGATGATTTGAATTCGGACGAAGTATCCATTTGTTCGCGCAAGAGTACAAAGACGATTACCGTTCGTGCAAAAGGTTTCCCGTATTGGGGCTTTTGGACGCCGAACAAGGGCGGGGCTCCGTTTATCTGCATTGAACCGTGGCATGGGCACGCCGACTACGAAGACTTCCAAGGCGAGCTTAAGGACAAGGAAGGAATCATCAAGCTTGCCGCTGGCGAGAAATTTAAAACGGAGATGAGTTTTATAATTGGCAAGGCTGACGATTCTAATTGAAAACACTAAGCCCGAAGGCTCAAGACTCGTTGCGGAGCATGGGCTAAGCTTTCTGGTCGAGACTTCACAGACAAGATTTATCTTTGACTGCGGTCACACGGGCGCGGCGTTCGATAACGCTAAGATTTTGGGCGTCGACCTGCGCGGGATAAAGTTGGCTGTGCTAAGTCATTCGCATTACGACCACGCGAGCGGCTTCCCTAAACTTTTGGACGCGGCACCGATTGAAACTCTTTACACTGGTGAAAACTTTTGGGAGCCGAAGTTCTCTTTGGATAGCTATCGCGGTTGCGGCTTCGACGAAAAGCTTTTGACGACTCGTGGCATTGAGCAAAGGACTTGCCGCGACATACTTGCCCTTGACGATACGGCGTGGCTTGTCGGGAACTTCAAGCGGCGTTATACCTTCGAGACGATACCGAATAAGTTTCTACGCGGCGAAGATAAGACGCCTGACGACTTCAGCGACGAGATAGTTTTAGTCCTGCGCGAGGGCGACGGGCTAGCAGTCGTGACGGCTTGTGCGCACGTTGGCATTTTAAATATCGTTTCTGATGTCCGTGAACGATTTGCCCGCCCGATTGTCAGCGTGATTGGCGGCTTGCACTTGTCTGGCGCGACGCACGAACGGATTGCCCGAACGCTTGACGAGCTTAAGATTTTGGGCGTAAAAAAAATTCTGCCGTGTCATTGTTCAGGCGAAGAGCTCGTGAACAACTCAAACGACAGAATTTCTACTGGCTCGGTTATAAAGCTTTAACATCATGCGCGGCGAAGAACTCCGCTTGTTGAAAACTTCGCCGCGTTCGCTGTTTGGTTACTTTTCAAAAGTAACCCGTGTCATTGTTCAAGCGAAGTGCTCGCGAACAACTCAAGCGACAGAATTTCTACTGGTTCGATTATAAAGCTTAGCTGACGACTTCAGCAGGCGCGGGAGCTTGAACTTTTTTCTTGCGACCGCGCTTTTTACGTTCAGGCTCTCCAACAGTTACTAATGCTTTCGAGAGGTTCGCCATCTCCATTGCCGCAATCGCCGCGTCGAAGCCCTTGTTGCCCGATTTGGTTCCGGCACGTTCAATCGCCTGCTGAATGTTTTCCGTGGTGACTACGCCAAAAATCGTCGGGACGCCGCTTTGAAGAGCAACCGCCGCCACGCCCTTTGAAACTTCATTGCAAACGTAATCATAGTGAGTGGTCGCCCCGCGAATCACTGCGCCCAAGCAAATTATCGCGTCAAATTTACCAGTCGACGCTAATTTTTTTGCCACGGACGGAATCTCAAACGCGCCAGGCACCCAAACCACGGAAATATTTTCTTCTGGCGTCTCGTGACGTTTAAGGGCGTCGAGTGCCCCGCTCAAAAGTTTGCTCGTGATAAACTCGTTGAAACGCGCTACCACGATTGCGAACTTTGACTCCCTGCCGCTGATGTTGCCTTCGTAAACTTTCATTTTGTCTCCTCCTCGAATACATGACCCATTTTAACTTTCTTGACGGTGAGATATTTTTTATCAAACTTCGTCGGCGCAATGACAATCGGGACGCGTTCAGTTATCGTCAAACCGTGCCCCTCAAGTCCTGCGCGTTTGGAAGGATTATTCGTTAGCAGTCTAATTTTCGTCAAGCCCAAGTCCGAAAGGATTTGCGCCCCGATTCCGTAGTCTCGCAAGTCAGGCTTGAAGCCGAGTAAGATATTTGCCTCGACAGTATCGTTGCCGGCGTCTTGAAGTGCATACGCCCGAATCTTATTTGCCAGACCAATGCCGCGCCCTTCCTGCCGCATGTAAAGAACGACACCTTCGCCCGCCGCCTCAATCTTCCTTAAAGCTGTCGCAAGTTGTTCGCCGCAATCGCAACGCAACGAACCCAACGCATCGCCTGTCAGACATTCTGAATGCACGCGAACCAAAACATTTTTCTTGCCCGCCACGTCGCCTTTGACAATCGCCAAGTGACATTTGCCGTCAAGCGTGCTCTCATAAGCCTTTAGCCTGAAGCGTCCGTATTTGCTCGGAAAGTCCACGTCGGCGATTTGCCTAACGAATTTCTCCGTGCGTTTGCGATATTCAATCAAAGCCCGAACGGTGATGATATTAAGCCTGTGCCGCGCCGCGAACTTTTTAAGACCTTCCGTGCGCATCATGTGCCCATCGTCGTCCATAATCTCGCAACAAAGCCCCGCCGGATAAAAGCCCGCAAGTCTTGCCAAGTCCGTTGTCGTCTCTGTGTGACCGGCACGACGAAGAACGCCGCCTTCCACTGAACGCAACGGGAACACGTGACCAGGCTTACGAAAGCTTGACGGCTTCGCGGCAAGGTCTAGGAGCAATTTTATCGTGCGGCATCGTTCGTAAGCTGAAATGCCCGTCTTCGTGTCGTAAGCGTCAATCGACACCGTGAAAGCCGTTTCGTGATTGTCAGTGTTGTTCTGAACCATCTGCCCAATCTCCAGCTCGTCGAGGCGTTTACCGTCAATCGGCGTGCAGATTAAGCCTTTGGCATGTGTCGCCATGAAGTTTATATCAGCGGGCGTGACGGTCTCGGCAGCAATGATTAAGTCACCTTCGTTCTCGCGGTCTTCGTCGTCCACAACGACAATCATTTTGCCGCAACGTATGTCGTCAATCGCTTGCTCAATCGTCGCAAAGTCGCTCATAAAATCCTCTCCTCAGTTAGAAAAGTCAATCGTATGCCCGTAACCCTTTGAATAATCTGCCAAATGATTTAAGACTTGCTCCGCCTCGGCATCGATGACTGGCGTCGGGCAAAAGTCGTTGTAAGCGTTCGTAGAAGAGATTCTGCACGGAATTACATGCGGCGTTATCGAGACGGTCTCCGCGTTCTTTGTCAGAGTCGCCTGCAGGATAAATGTTTCCTTGTCGCGAGGATTTATATTCGCTCCGAAGCAGAAGTTGCCGAGGCTGTAGGCTATGACTTTTCCGTTGTAAAGTTCAATACCCTGCATGACGTGCGGATGAGCACCAACGACGATATCCGCGCCGCTGTCAATCGTGAAATGCGCGATTTGAGTTTGATAAGGTAAGCTAACGTGGTCAAGCTCGTATCCCCAATGAAATTCGACGATGACAACTTCCGCGCCGCTCGTTTGGATATTCTTTATATCGGTGGAAAGTCTTTCGCGGAGGTCACACGTATCCGCCCAAGCTTGATAGCCGAGAAAGCCGATTTTCATTCCACGCACGTCGATAATTTCGCTGTAGCCTTCGCCACAAAATTTTATGTCGTTCGCCTTCAAAAGATTGACCGTGTCTTTAAAGCCGCCCTCCCCGCAATCGTAGATATGATTGTTCGCTAGGTTGCAAATCTCAACGGACGAGGAAGTTAGAATTTCGACGTACTTTGGCTCACCGCGCAGTGAGAATTCTTTAATTTCGGTCGTCGATTGCTTAGTCAAAGCTCCTTCCAAGTTCACAAAGGTTATATCATCCGCCGTGAAGATGTGCTTGACATTGCCGAGATAATATCCCGCGCCGTTTTTCCAGTAAGCCTCAAGGAGGAAACTATCAAACGCACAATCGCCAGCAAAAGAGACTATCACGGGGCTGAACTCTTCCGCAGGCTCGGAAGTCGTCATTTCTTTGGGCTTGTCAAAATCTATCTCGACTATTGGAGTAGCCTCACTCATACGACTAATCATTATCATGAGCAACAGTATCCGCAAAAAGATTTTCATGCGCCGTGCCTCACAAAAACCCGTTCGCCGCTAAGAACTCTTGCGTTAAGTCTGGCGTCTCTTTGAAGGTCAGTAGTCGTTCGACGTATTTGGCTAAGACGTCCGTTTCAATGTTGACAAGTGAACCAACGCGCTTGAATTTAAAATTCGTGACTTCGCGGGTGTGCGGAATCATTGACACAGAGAAACCATCCGCGCCTGCTTCCACGATCGTTAAGCTTATTCCGTCTAGTGCAACTGAACCCTTGCCCGCGATTTGACGGAGCAACGACCTTTCCGCCGCCACGTCGATTAATAATGCGTTGCCTTCGGGACGAATGCTCAAAACTTTGCCTACGCCGTCGATGTGCCCGTTGATTATATGCCCGCCGAGCCTGTCGCCGACCTTCACGGCTCGTTCAAGATTGAAATTCTTATCGGCAAGCGACGTGCGCCTTAACGTCTCCGGCATCACGTCCGCCGCGAAGTAATCCGCGCCGAAGTCTACGACCGTTAAGCAGATACCGTTCGTGGCAATGCTGTCGCCAATCGTCATGTCCGATAAAATTTTCTCGCAAGCAATCTCAAGCCTTCCACCGTCCAAGCTTTTGAGCCGCCCGACCTCTTCGATTATCCCAGTGAACATTTTCTCCTCCGTCAAAAAAATTAAACCGCCTTGCAAACTTCAGGCGGGGCAATTCAAATCCGTTGCGTCAAACTTTCTCGTCCGGACTGTAACCGTCGGTCTCGGAATTGCACCGAGTCTGCCAAAGCTCGCGGACTTTTACCGCCGGTGGAGACTTTCACTCCGCCCTAAGTTTTACGCGCCTAAAAATATCACGATTGCCTTGCTCTGTCAAATTTTTTAATCTCTCGCACGCCTTATGGTTTAGCTTGTAGAAGTCCTCGCGGCTTATCTTATCCGTCAGATAGTCTTCGTAGTAAGCATCAATGTTGCAGAAAAGCGGACGTTCCTTGTAGATGTTGCAGAGGTTATTCGCAGTCAAATGTTTGCAAACGCCGTCGCCTCGATCAAGTTCCTCATCATAGAAGACCGACAGCCGAATATTTCTGCAGCACGCGCCGCACCTTTCACAGTCAAAGCTCAAAGAGAATCAGTCCGCCTTTCTGCTGATAGCCCGTGTCCCACAGCGTCATAAAGTCAAACCAACGCCCCACGCCATACGACACCGCTTGAATAAAAAATTTATCGCCGCGAACCTCGTAACCATTCAAGATGAACCAATGCCAAACGTAATCGCTAAGCTCTGTCGCTTGATGTTTTAGGACTAAGCACGGGATTGGATAGCCTGCGTCAATTTGCTTACGTATGATTTGCCACGTGTCCGATAAATTGTTATCGCCCGACCAACCCGATAACCTAACGTCCGCGCCTTTATCCTTCAAGAAACGTCCGAAGCCGTCAAGGTAAATGTCCAGCCTGTCGACGCCCGACCATCTCGGATAAAGATACGGCTCCATGATTTTTCCGAACCGCAAATAATCTTCCTGCGTGAGGTGTTGCAGGTCAAACGGGTACAATCCGCGCAGTCCGAAGTATTTTTCAAAGCAGATAGCACAATCGCACGCCGTGATAGCCGCACACCCGCCAGCGTTCATGGCAAAATCCGTAAGCCGCGAATACCATTTCTGTTGCCCGCCGAGTGATAAGCCAATATAGAAATGCGGCAGTTCTTTCCTCGTGTCCAAGTTCAAACCTCCTTGACGTAGCCGATAATCAAAATGTCCTCGCCGAGTGCTTTAGCCGTGAAGTCATTCAGCTCTACCGCGTCCGATAACTTAGAAAAGCCCGCGCCCTCAACGGCACTTAGGGCACGCGAGCCGCCGATAATTTTCGGGGCAATGAACGCAAACACTTTGTCGACGAGCTTAGCCTTTAGCATGGAAAAATGAATCGTGCCGCCGCCCTCAACCAAGACCGATGTTATATCCCGTTCGGCGAGTGCGTGCATTAACTCTTCTAAGTCGACGCGTTCAGAGTTGCCAGCCGTGATGATTTCGACGCCACGAGATTTTAACGCGGAAACCTTATCCGCCGGCGCGTTCGCAGTCACAGCTACAACCGTCCGCGCAGACTTATCGTTCACGACTTTTGATTCAAGCGGCGTGCGTGCGTTGCTGTCGACAATCACCCGCACAGGATTTTTCCCCACTACAAGCCGCGTCGTCAGGCTTGGATTATCAGCAAGCACCGTTCCCACGCCTACTAAGATTGCGTCGTTGATGTCGCGTAGATGATGAGTGAATCGCCGCGACTCGGAACCGCTTATCCATTGTGATTCGCCAGCCACGGTTGCAATCTTTCCGTCGAGCGTGCAAGCAAATTTCATAGTCACGAACGGCAACCGCCGCGTTATCCACTTCAAAAAGACTTCGTTAAGGCGTTGCGCCTCCGTCTCAAGTAAACCGACTTCGACTTCAACGCCCGCCGCCCGAAGGAGTTCAAAGCCCCGCCCCGCGACTTTAGGATTAGGGTCACTCATTGCCGCGACCACTCGACTTATCCCCGCGTTTATGACTGCTTGAGCGCAAGGCGGCGTTCGTCCGAAGTGCGAACACGGTTCCAACGTGACGTAAAGCGTCGCACCCCGTGCAAGGTCGCCCGCCATGTTCAGCGCGTGTATCTCGGCATGAGGAGTGCCCGCTTGCCTGTGCCAACCCTCCGCGATTATCTTGCCGTCCTTGACGATGACTGCTCCGACTAACGGATTGGGCGACGTGCGCCCCTCGGCGTTGCGGGCTATCCTCAAAGCCTCGCGCATAAATTTTTCGTCTGTCAAGTTATCACTCCTTTAATTTCTTTGCTGTCATGAAGAAAGCGACCGCCAACGGTATTAATGCACCAATCCACGCCATAGGAGCCGCCACGCACGCGCCTAAGTAGCCGAGCCAATCGACCAGAAACACGGCGGCGGCTATCCGCATGAATAATTCGATGACGCCCGCAATCGTCGGAACCAAACTTTGCCCTAAGCCCTGCAACGTGAACCGGAAGATAAAAAGCAGTGCCAACGCCCAATAACAAACGCTTGTGACGATTAGGAACAGTCGCCCGTACTCGATGACCTGTTGAGCCTCCGCGCCCACGAACAGTTCTATAATTTCCGCGCCAAGGTAAATATTGAACAGGGCAACCATTACGCTGAACGCGCACGACATCAGGATACATTTCTTGACGCCGTCAACGATACGCCCGAATTGTTTTGCGCCGAAGTTCTGAGCCGTGTAAGCCGCCATAGCAATTCCGAACGACATCATAGGCATAATCGCAATTCCGTCGACGCGATGAGCCGCCGCGAATGCCGCAACCGCTATCGAGCCGAGACCGTTCAAAGCCACTTGCAAGACGACCGCGCCAATAGCGATGATTGACGATTGAAAGCCCATTGGCAGACCGATTCGCACATGTTCCCATAAAAATTTCTTGTCGAAGGAAAAATCTTCTTGCCGAACATGCAGATAGGGCACGCGTCGTTTAATGTAGACAATGCAAAGGATGTTACCGAGCGTCAAAGCTACAATCGTTGCAATCGCCGAGCCTGGAATGCCTAAGTCCAGTCCGATGATTGCAACTGGTTCAAGCAAGATATTTATGCAAAGGGTCGTAGCTTGAATGACGGTTGGCATTTTGCTATCGCCGAGGGCGCGGATTAGATTCGTTAGCATTTGCAGGAAAACGAACATCACGCCGCCGCCATAGACGATGACGATAAACGAATACGCGCCGTCTAGGATTTCAGGCGGGGTGTCCATTGCGATTAGTAATTCACGGCAACCCGCCACGCCGATAATCGTAAGCACGAGCGACGCCGCAAACGATAGCGCGATACAGATTGCCGCAGACCTCCTTACGCCGTCGAAGTCCTTTGCGCCGAAGCTTTGCCCCGTACAGATTGAAAAGCCGCTTGTCATGCCGCCAATAAAGCCGAGCATTAAGAACATCAAAGGACCCGTGCACCCGACCGCCGCCAATGCCTCGACGCCTAAGAAGCGTCCGACAATCAGAGTATCGACGAAGCCGAACAACTGCTGGAAGACATTACCCGCCAAAAGTGGTAGCGTGAAGTAAAAAATTAACCGCGCAGGCTCTCCGACCGTTAAGTCTTTGACTGCGCTGTTGTCTTGAGCTTGCATAAAGATTTCCCCTAACTAAAGTCTTCGGCGATAATATGACGACGAAAATTTAATGTCAAGGAACGAATTCATGAAACGCGCCTGAAATAAAAATGTTCCGAAAATTTGTTGACACTGAAAAAGAATTGTTGTAACATAGCAAACAATTTAAGGCTTATTCTTAAGAGTTTCTAAAGTATAGGGAGGTATTTTTAAATGGCTGTTAAAGTTGCTATCAATGGTTTCGGTCGTATCGGTCGTCTTGCGTTCCGTCAAATGTTCGACGCAGAGGGTTATGAGGTCGTCGCAATAAATGACCTTACCAGCCCGAAGATGCTCGCTCACCTTCTTAAGTATGACACCGCGCAGGGCGGTTTCTGCGGCAAGATCGGCGAAGGCAAACACACGGTTGAAGCAAAAGAGAACTCTATCGTTGTTGATGGCAAAGAGATCATCATCTACGCTATCAAAGATGCGAAAGAAATCCCCTGGGGCAAACACGAAGTTGACGTCGTCCTCGAGTGCACGGGCTTCTACACCAGCAAAGAAAAAGCTTCGGCACATTTGGAAGCAGGCGCAAAGAAAGTCGTTATCTCGGCTCCTGCTGGCAATGACCTCCCGACTATCGTTTACAACGTCAACCACAAGACCCTTACCCCGGATGTGAAAGTTCTTTCGGCGGCATCTTGCACCACCAACTGCTTGGCTCCGATGACTGCGGCTCTGCACAAACTCGCTCCGATTCAAAGCGGCATTATGGCTACCATTCACGCTTACACTGGCGACCAAATGATTCTTGATGGTCCGCAACGTAAAGGCGACCTCCGTCGTTCTCGTGCAGGCGCATGCAACATCGTTCCGAACAGCACTGGCGCAGCAAAAGCTATCGGCTTGGTTATTCCCGAACTGAAAGGCAAACTCATCGGCGCAGCACAGCGCGTCCCGACCCCGACTGGCTCGACTACTCTTCTCTTTGCGGTTGTCAAAGGCGAAGTCACTGTCGACCAAATCAATGCGGCTATGAAAGATGCGGCTAATGAATCCTTCGGCTATTGCGATGAACAAATCGTTTCCAGCGACATCATTGGCATGAGATTCGGCTCGCTCTTCGACGCAACCCAGACCATGGTAAGCCCCATTGGCGATGGCAATACTCTCGTTCAAGTCGTTTCTTGGTATGACAACGAAAATTCCTACACCAGCCAGATGGTTCGCACCATTAAGTACTTTGCTGAACTGAAGTAAAATTTAGCAACTGAACACGGTTAATGTAGCGGCTCGGCTCTTCTGAAATGTTGAGCCGAGTCGTTTTCCGTTTAACGTTAAATTTTTTGGGGAGGTTATCTGATGAATAAGAAAAACATTCGCGACATCAACTTGAAAGGCAAGAAGGTATTCCTTCGCGTCGATTACAACGTTCCTATGGACGAAAACCAGAATATCACCAACACCAAGCGCATTGACGCGACGCTCCCGACTCTCAACTATCTGCTCGAACAGGGCGCGGCAGTTATTATCGGTTGCCATCTCGGCAGACCCACTGAAGCTCGCGAACCGAAATTCTCCACCAAACCTATCGCCGCCAAACTCGCTGAGATTCTCGGCAAGCCCGTTAAGTGGGCGGAAGATTGCATTGGCGAACCCGCAGAGAAAGCCGCCGCTGAACTCCAGCCTGGCGAAATCCTCTTGCTTGAGAACCTTCGCTATCATAAAGAAGAGAAGAAGAATAATCCTAAGTTCGCAAAACAGCTCGCCGCCTTGGCTGACATTGCAGTTAATGACGCTTTCGGCATGGCTCACCGCGCTCACGCCTCTAACGTCGGCATTACCCATTTCCTTGAGACTGCGTCCGGCTTCCTCATGGAAAAAGAGATTAACTACATCGGCAAGACCCTTGAGGCTCCGCAACGTCCGTTCGTCGGCATTATCGGCGGCGCGAAAGTCTCTGACAAAATCGGCGTTATCAGCAACATGATTGACAAGGTCGACACGATTATTATCGGCGGCGGCATGGCTCACACCTTCGACAAGGCAAAAGGCTACGAAGTCGGTACCTCGCTCCTTGAGGCTGATAAAGTCGAACTCGCTAAGCAACTCCTCGACAAAGCAGAGGCTAAGGGCGTTAAAGTCGTTCTGCCCGTTGACCTCGTTGTTGCTAATAAGTTCGCGGCTGACGCTGAATATAAGACCGTTCCCGTTGACCAATGCCCCGCTGATTGGATGGGTCTCGACAGTGGCGAAAAGACTTCCGAAGAATACGTTAAAGCCCTCGAAGGCGCGAAGACGATTATTTGGAATGGACCTATGGGCGTCTTTGAATTCGATAACTTTGCAAAAGGCACGCTCGCAGTTGCTAAGGCTGTGGCGGACGCGACTGACAAGGGCGCAATTTCAATCGTCGGCGGCGGCGACTCGATTGCGGCTCTTAAGAAGACTGGTCTTGATAAGAAAATCTCGCATATCTCCACGGGCGGCGGCGCAACTCTCGAATATCTCGAAGGAAAAGTTCTGCCGGGCATTGACGCGATTGATGGTGTGGGACGCACCCCGGTTATCGCGGGCAACTGGAAGATGAACAACACCATTAAAGAAGGCGTCGCACTCGTTCAGGAACTCATTCCGCTCGTCAAGAACGCTGAATGCCGCGTGGTCGTTGCTCCTACTGCTACTGCTCTTGCGGCGGTTGCTGACGCTGTTAAGTCTACGAACATTCACGTTGCCGCGCAGAACGTGCACTGGGAACCCAAAGGCGCGTACACTGGCGAAATCTCAACTGGCATGTTGAACGAAATTAACGTTGATTATGTCGTCCTCGGTCACAGCGAACGCCGCGACTATTTCGGCGAGACTGATGAAGGCGTCAACAAACGCGCTAAGGCTGCGTTCAATGCGGGAATCACTCCGATTATCTGCTGCGGCGAGTCCCTTGAGATTCGTGAGGCGAACACGTACATTGACTTCGTCACCGGACAGATTGAAAAAGACCTCGCCGGCTTCAAGCCCGCGGAAGTCAAAAAACTCGTCATCGCTTACGAGCCGATTTGGGCTATTGGCACCGGCAAGACTGCGACCTTTGAACAAGCCGAGGAAGTCTGCAAAGCTATCCGCGAGAAAGTCGCCGTTATGTTCGGTCAAGAGGCGGCTGACGCAATCCGCATTCAATATGGCGGCTCCGTCAAACCCGCGACTATTAAAGACCTCATGAAGCAACCCAACGTTGACGGCGCACTCGTCGGCGGCGCGAGCCTTAAATCTGCTGACTTCAGCGCGATTGTTAATTTCTAAGCCTTTAACAGCCTGACTATTTCTTAAGGAAAGGCGGTGACTACCATGGCAGACATTGAAAACAGAGTTGAAAAGCTGAAAACCAAAGTTTCGGAGCTTGAATTAAGAACTGACCGTGTTATAACCAAGCTGGACATGTTCATTGAGGAGAGTCGTGCCGCCCGCGAAAGACAAGACGCCGATATTCGAGAGATACGCCAAGATATGAGAGAAATGCAAGCTAGAATTGACGCGAAATTTGATAACATGGACGCGAAGATTGACGGCATGGGCAAGCACGTCCGCAATATGTCTATCGTTACCATAATCGGTATCGCCGCAATGGTCGTCGCCGTTTTCTTAAAGTAGTTCGGAAGGGTTCATACAGAAAAAGTTAAGCCGCCTCTGTTCGGAACACTGGCGGCTTTTCTTTAACAAAAAATTGCAGTCGACGCAGGATAAAATTTTTCGGCGTGGAAACTTCAATCAAACAATAATCTATCAACGCAGAGTTTAAAAGGAGAGTGTAACGAATGGCAAAAATTAAAAACGCTCCGATTTGCTTAATCATCATGGACGGCTGGGGCATTGGCGATGCCCGCGACAACTTCAACGCAATTCAGGTCGGCAATACGCCTGTCCTTGATGAGCTCGTCAAGAAATATCCCAATGCCAAGCTTCAAGCTTCGGGTGAATACGTTGGTCTGCCGGATGGGCAAATGGGCAATTCCGAAGTCGGGCATATGAATATCGGCGCGGGCAGAATCATTTATCAGCCGCTGACGAAGATAACTAAGGCAATCCGCGACGGCGACTTCTTCACGAACAAAGCTCTTTGCGGCGTCGTCGACAAGGTTAAGGCTTCGGGCGGCGCGTTGCATTTATTCGGACTGGTTTCGCCCGGCGGCGTCCATAGTCACACCGAGCATCTGTACGGCTTACTTCAACTGGCAAAGAAAGCGGGAGTTGCTAAAGTCTACGTCCACTGCTTCCTTGACGGTCGTGACGTGCCGCCCAGTTCCGCCGCTGAATACCTTGCCGACCTTGAGGCGAAAATTAAAGAGATTGGCATTGGACAAATCGCCACAATCAGCGGACGCTATTACGCGATGGACAGGGATAAACGTTGGGACAGAGTGCAGAAGGCTTACGACGCCATTGCCAAAGCCGACGCTCCCAAACAACCTTCTTCAGACGTGGCGATTAAAGCCAGCTACGATGCAAAGGTTACTGACGAGTTTGTTAATCCTGTGGTTATCGGCGACTATGACGGCATTAAGGTAGAGGACGGAATTATTTTCTTTAACTTCCGCCCCGACCGCGCCCGCGAACTCACGCACGCTTTCACGGATAAAACTTTTGACGGCTTCCCGCGTGTCGAAGAGATTGTCGGCAATCCCTTTGCAACCATGACCCAATACGAGGAAGGCTTGAACGTTGACGTTGCTTATCCGCCCGAAAGTGTTCAAAACGGTTTGGGCGAGACGATTAGCAAGGCGGGCTTAAATCAGTTGCGTATCGCCGAAACGGAAAAATATGCTCACGTTACGTTCTTCTTTAATGGCGGCGTCGAGGAGCCTTACGCGGGCGAAGATAGAATCCTTGTTCCCAGCCCGAAGGTTGCGACCTACGACCTTAAGCCGGAGATGAGTGCGCCGACTGTCACGCTTAAAGTTGCCGAGGCGATTCTTTCCGAGAAATACGACTTCATTATTCTCAACTACGCTAATGGCGATATGGTCGGGCATACGGGCGTTATGAAGGCGGCGGTTCAGGCAGTCGAGACCGTTGACGTGTGCGTTGGTATCTTTATCGCGTGCATGAAGAAAATCGGTGGCGAAGTCGTCATCATCGCTGACCATGGCAACGCCGACCAGATGTTCGATTACAAGCTCAAGGAACCGTTCACAGCGCACACGACTAATCCCGTGCCGATTATCGTTGTCAGCGACCGCGTTGCCGAAGTCAAAGACGGTGCACTTTGCGACGTTGCTCCGACGCTCCTTACTATGGCTGGCATGGATATTCCTTCCGAGATGACGGGCAAATCTCTTGTCACCATGAAATAAATCAGCTCAAGAAAATTTCTGGGCGGCGATTTGATTCGTCGAGTCGTCGCCTGCTTTTTTTGGGAGGGATTAATCATGAGAAAAGTTTTTGTACTTGCGACGCTCTTGTTGTGCCTGATGACGACAACATCTTTTGCGGCGAGTGTAGCCGAGCAACGGGCGCAAATTAACGAACTTCACGACAAGACGCTTGCAAGGCTCTACGAAAAATATCCGCACGCAAGGCGCGTTATCAGTCAATGCTACGCCTATGCGACCCTGAGCAGTACGGGGATTAAGCTCGGTCTCTTTGGAGATGCTCACGGGAGAGGCGTTGCGATAAACAACGTCACGGGCGAACGTGTCTATTTGCGCATGAATGAGCTTTCGGCAGGGCTCGGACTCGGTGTGAAGGAATACGATTTGATTTTCCTGCTCAATACTCGTGAGGCGTGGGATAACTTCATTATCGGCAAAATTCGTTTCGGAGCAAGTGCGGAGGCTTCTGCTGATGACGGAGTAAGCGGCGGCACGATTGAGGGCGCGGAGTATGTTGCGCCGGGAGTGTGGCTTTTCCAGATGACGACTAAAGGGCTTGCACTTGATGCGACTCTTAAGGGCATGAAGATTTACAAAGACAAGAAATTAAACCAGTACTGACAAGAAAAAAGCTGTCACTCATCATTGAGCGGCAGCTTAATTTTTTTAGCTCCGATTTTCTAAGGCAACCAATTTATCCGCGCCGTATCTCTTGCGCAAGGCGGGCTTTTCAATCTTGCCCGTGGCGTTGCGTGGCACGTCGGCGAAGATAATCTTCTTTGGGCGTTTGTATCGCGGCAAGTCGAGACAGAAATTATTTACCTCGTCTTCAGTGCATTCGACGTTCGGTTGAAGTTCGATAATCGCGGCTGAGATCTCGCCGAGCCGTCTGTCAGGCAAGCCGATAACCGCTACGTCCTTAATCTTGTTGAACTTGTGGAGGAAGTCTTCAATCTGCACGGGATAAATATTTTCGCCGCCGCTTACGATAACATCTTTCTTGCGGTCGACGAGGAAATAAAAGCCTTCCGCGTCCTGCATAGCCATATCGCCAGTCAAAAGCCAGCCGTCCTTGAGAACCTCCGCCGTTGCTTTCGGGTCGTTGTAGTAGCAAGTCATCAAGCCGGGACCTTTAACGCACAATTCGCCGACATTGCCCTTTGAAACTTCCGCGCCGTCCTCGTCGATAATCTTGCACTCCCAACGATAACCAGGAACGCCGATTGCTCCGACCTTTGAAAGGTTCTCAAGTCCCAAATGCACGCAACCAGGTCCAGTCGACTCGCTCAAGCCGTAGTTAGTGTCGTAGTCGTGATTCGGGAAGTAGTTCTTCCAACGACGAATCAAACTAGGCGGCACGGGTTGTGCTCCGATATGCATTAACCGCCACTGGTCAAGCTTGTAATCCTCAAGCTTAATGTCGCCCCTGTCGAGTGTGTCGACGATGTCTTGTGCCCAAGGAACTAACAGCCAAACGATTGTACATTGTTCTTTGCTAACGGCGTCCAAAATTATTTCGGGCTTTGTCCCCTTGAGCAAGACTGCCTTTGAACCAGCCACGAGCGACCCCATCCAATGAAACTTCGCGCCCGTGTGATAAAGCGGCGGTATGCACAGGAAATTATCTTCGCGGCTCGTGCGGTGATGATGTTGTTCCATCTGCGCGGCTTGCGTCAAGCTTCTGTGCTTATGAAGAATCGCCTTTGGAAAACCCGTTGTCCCCGACGAAAAATATATCGCGCCGAAGTCGTCTTCAGTGATGCCGCCGACCATAGGCGGAAGGCTTGAGCAGTTGTCAATCATGATGTGATAACTCTCCGCGAAGCTCGGACAGTTGTCGCCGACGTAGATAAGCAATCGTCCTTTGCTAAGGCGTTCGGCGTTGGTCTCAATGCGCCCGATAAACTCTGGTCCGAAAATTATCACGTCAACTTCAGCAAGCTCCGCGCAGTAAAGAATCTCCGCCGCGTCGTAGCGGAAATTAAACGGAACGGCGATTGCTCCAGCTTTCAACACGCCAAAATATATCGGCAACCATTCAAGACAGTTGTACATGAGGATTGCGACCTTATCGCCTTTGCGCACGCCGCGTTCAATCAAAAGGTTAGCGCAACGGTTCGCCTTCTCGTCGAAGACGCGCCAAGTTATCTCTCTACGATACGGCGCGAATGTATTCGATTCTATCAAGCTGAATTCTTTCCAACTCATGCGCCGCCCGTCAGCCACTGCAGGATTTAATTCAACAAGCGCAACCTCATCGCCATAAAGCCGAGCATTACGCTCCAGATATTCCATCACCGGCATAAAATCTTTTCTCCTTTGCCATAAATTTTCAAACGCGCCTATTCTACACTGTCACGAAGGATTTTAAAAGCCATTCAAAGTAAAATCAGACATGCCCACTAAAATAAATCAAAAACATGGGAGGTTAGCTTATGAATTTCTTTTCGGCAGACAAAAAAGCTCTTCATGACCAATACGAACAACTGCGGCGGCAAAAAAATGCTTTGAATTTTAAGTTTGATTCGATTGACTTTGACAAGCGGACGGGCAAGGCAGGAAAGCTTAGAGTTTCACTTGAACGTTGCACTTGCGGAGAATTTTGGAAACGTCGCAAACCATGCAAGCATATGTATCGTTTGGCAACGGATTTGGGGCTTTTTGAACTCGACGCGGAAAAAATTGAAGTCGCATTGAAAAATACTCCGCATCATAATCTTTACGGCTGTGAATTTTCAATTCGTGCTCTACCGCCGAAAAATTTTGTCGTCGTAGATTTTGAAAAGGCTAATTTACTTAGCGATTCGATTTGCCAAGTCGGACTTGTCGTCGTGAAAAATAATCGTGTGACTGAAAAGAAAAGTTTTTTGATTCGCCCGCCCTACAAAAACTTCTCTGCAACGAAAATTCACGGCATAAAGTTTAGCGAGGTAAAGAATAAGCCAAATTTCAAATCTGCGTGGTCGAAACTTATAAAATATTTCCACGATCAGACGATTGCCGCTTTTGCGCTCCCGCATGATTTACGTTACCTTTTTGCTACGCTTGACCGTTACAAGTTGCCGCACCCGAAGTTTAAAGCGTTCGATGTTCAGGCAAATGTTTATACGTGCCTAAAAAATGAGCCTGCATTTGAAGGAGCTAACCATCTTCCGCTCGCAACTGTCGCAGAAAAATTCGGGCTTGAACACGACGCACACGACGCATTGAGTGATGCTTTTGTCACTGCGCAAATTCAGATTCATCTTTCAAAAAATTTTCCTCAAGAAAATTCGACAATATACTACTCGAACGCCGCCGCCGTTGCAGAAGGTTTTGTCGATAATGAAATTTCAACTGAAGTTGTCGTCGATTATTGTAAGCGGCTTCTTAAAAATAAAAATTCGCTTGATTACGTAAGATTTTTACGAAAAATAAAGCAAGCGGAAAGCAAACGTGGAATATTTAGGGAAAAAAGCGACCCTTTGGAACGTATTCTTTAGGAAATTAATTTTTCAGCCAGTCAAAGATAATTTTTCGCGACGATGGAATATCACTACTGTGAATGTCGCGTGGCTTAAGAATTTCAGCTTGAGTGGCATTTTTTTTCTTCGACGTTCAATTTTTCTCCACGCAGAAAATTTTTGTAGAAATTACGATTTAAGATGTTGTGAGCGATTACGAGAGCCAAAAAAGCAAATCCGATAACCTGATGAATCTCTGGAGACGTGAAATTACTAGCGAGCGCGACGAAAAATAAAATCAGCAGTGTGCAATCCAAAAATTTTTTCGTAAAACCACCTCGTAAGCGATATAACAAAAAAAATCCCCTGCGCGGGGGAAAAGTTCGTTGCTGATATTTTATTTCGTCTCGGTAAAAACCTTGGCGATAATCTTCCAACCGTCAGCATCCTTGCGTAAAAGGTGATAATCGACAAAATTTTGCCCGTGCCAATCTTCCATAGTGATACGAATGGCGGCAATGTCGTTAGTAGCGTCGAGCACGTCGACAATCGCCCGCGAATCGGTCTTGCCAGCTTTGTCCACGCCGTCAAACAATGTTTGAATCGGGTCGCCGTTAATGGTGGCGTTTTTGTGGAAGGCGGGCTTCATAATGGAACTATCACCGTTGCCGCCGTCGATATACAGTTGCGCGACCTTGCGAATGTCTTCGTAATCCTTAATCGTCATTAAAATTTCCTCCTCAATGAATTTATTCCGTATCCTGCTAAAAATTTGTAGCGTTCAGCCTTAGCGGCAAGTTCCCTTCAAAGACCGTTGCCTTGAGCGACTGCCTTGCCCAGCTCGTAAGCGTCATTAAGTTCCTTGTGCCCTTTTATGTCGCCTACCTTCATGACGCCGCCCGCTAAGATATGTCCGCGTTCCGTCCAGTTAAGGTGCTTCATCAGGTTTTGATAATAAGTCAACACGTCGTCGAAACCGTAGCCTTCCGCCGCCATTAAAAGCACAGATTCTTTCTTCGGATTGGCGTAGTTGGGGT
The DNA here is from genome assembly GCA_014764605.1 of Quinella sp. 1Q5. Classification (GTDB taxonomy): domain Bacteria; phylum Bacillota; class Negativicutes; order Selenomonadales; family Selenomonadaceae; genus Quinella. The sequence continues at coordinate 31,527 of JACXWG010000007.1, forward strand.
CGCACTCGGCAACCGCGAACAATCTATCAAAAGCTGTGCGAAGTTGTCCGCTGAAGTTCCAATAGTAAAGCGGCGTCGCCAAAACCACAATGTCAGCCGCCTTGTACGCTGGATAAATCTTGTCCATATCGTCGCGTTGAACGCAAGGATGCTCCGGATTCTTTCCGCCGCCGAAACAACCTTTGCAACCGTGAATGTTCATCTTGTCGAGGAAGAAAATTTCGACCTGGCAACCTGCTTCACGTGCGCCGCGTGCAAACTCTTCTACCAAAGTTGACGTGTTACCTTTAGGACGCGGGCTTCCGTTTAGTACAACAATCTTTCTGCTCATTAAGTTCACTCTCCTAACTTGTGCTTGATGATATAATAGCAGAAAATTTTTTAGCGGCAATACAAATAATCTTATTAGAGGCGATTAAAATGGAACGCTGTATCGGTGATGAGAGGTTCAAAGACACGGGCTTAGCTTACACACTCAAAGTTATCAAAGGCAAATATAAAATGCGCGTCCTGTATACGCTAATGGAGTTCGGCGTTGTGCGTTTCGGAGAAATGAAACGCTATCTCGGCGACGAAGTATCATTCTTCATGCTCAATCGAACGTTAAAGGAGCTTGAGGCGGACAATTTAATAAAAAGAAAAGAGTACAACCAACTTCCGCTGAAGGTAGAGTACTCTTTGACCGAACACGGGCAATCTTTAATCCCATTGCTAGACGGTTTATGCGCGTGGGGCGACGCTCACAAGATTTAAGAACTTTTTCGTTGAAAAGACTTTGACGGTACGATATATTTCCTGCGTTGAACTTGCGCAGTCATGATTGATGGGCGGAGCGGTTTAATCAACCTCCAGGAAGGGGGCATAAGTATGTTGAAGATGATTTTTTCGTAATCTTGATTCTTTGGCTACTAACAAATACAGCCTCCTAAGCTCGCCAAAGCTTTGAAGGCTGAACTCTTTCGTAACACCTACAATATTACGGAGGATAAGACTGCTTTAATCAAGTTCGGGCGTTTTCGACGCTTATTTTTTTACCGGCAAGAATTTATCAAGGAAGGTTTAGCTTGTCAATGATTTTAAGCGCGAATCTCCTCAACGCCCATATATGGCACCAAAGCTTTAGGAATTTTAATTGAGCCGTCCGCCTGCTGATAGTTTTCCAGAATAGCGGCGACCGTCCTGCCGACTGCAATTCCCGAACCGTTTAGCGTGTGTACAAATTCGGGCTTGCTCTTGTTATCGCGGCGGAATTTTATATTAGCGCGGCGGGCTTGATAGTCCGTGCAATTCGAGCAGGAAGAAATTTCACGATACTTATTCTGCGCGGGCATCCAAACTTCAATGTCGTAAGTCTTGGCGGAGGTAAAGCTCATGTCGCCCGTACACAACAGCACGACGCGATAAGGAATCTCCAAAACGCGCAAAACGTCCTCTGCGGCGTCAACCATGCTCTCCAGTTCTTGCCATGAATCTTCGGGCTTAGTGAACTTAATCAACTCGACCTTATTAAACTGGTGCTGACGAATCAAGCCGCGAGTATCACGACCTGCCGCGCCAGCCTCAGCCCTAAAGCACGCCGTGTAGCAGGAATAGTATTCGGGGAGCGTGTTGGCTGATAAAATCTCGTCGCGGTGAAAGTTCGTCATAGGCACTTCGGCAGTCGGCACAAGGTAATAATCCAGACCTTCAAGCTTGAACATATCATCGGCGAACTTCGGCAGTTGACCGGTACCAATCATGCTGTCGCGGTTTACGATATACGGCGCGAGCATTTCTGTATAGCCGTGCTTGTTAGCGTGCAAGTCCATCATGAAATTAATACAAGCGCGTTCAAGACGAGCACCCAGCCCGCGATAGAAAGTAAAGCGTGCGCCCGTGACTTTGCCAGCTCTGTCGAAGTCGAAGATATTCAACGCCGTGCCAAGTTCCCAATGCGCTTTAGGTTCAAAGTCGAACGCGGGTGGCTCTCCCCAACGTCTAACTTCGGGATTTTGCGTATCATCAAGACCAACCGGAACGTCGGCGGAGGGAATGTTCGGAATGTGCAAGAGCAATTCGCGCAGATTAGATTCAACGTCGCGGAGCTGTGAATCTAGTTCGGCAATCTTATTACCAATATGACGAACCTCAGCGGCAATGGCTTCGGTATCTTCGCCCGCCTTCTTCATCGCGCCGATTTTCTTTGACGTTACGTTGCGTTGAGCTTTAAGCTGTTCGGTCTCGGCTAAGATTGCGCGTCGACGTTGTTCAAGTTCGCTGAAGTTGTCGAGGCTCAAAGGGTTGTTGCGGTTCTTTAGCATAGCGCGAATCATATCAAGGTTATCGCGTACAAACTTCATGTCCAGCAAGATAAATCATCTCCCAAAAGAATTTCTGCACAGTCTAACAAAATTGCCCTTGTAAATCAAATCTTTTTGCGTTATAAGGTTCATGGAGGTGTTTAAGATGATTATCCAACGCGGCACACGCGATAAGCTCGGTAAATATTTTAATCTCAATCAAGCGTTAATTGTTACGTTGCAGACGGCTGGCGCGGCGATGTATGATTTCTGTTGCTTTGGCGTCGATACGTACAACAAACTTTCCGACAACCGCTATATGATTTTTTATAACCAACTAAGCTCTCCGAACGGCGAGATTGTCGGCGCGGAAGTTCCGTCGGGCATGAAGTTCACGATTAATCTTAACGCCTTGCCGCAGACAATTCAAAGGCTCGTGTTCACGTGTTCGATTGATGGCGCAGGCACTATGGGCGAGATTGCTACGCATAAAATTTCTATTGGTGACATGACGGCTGAGTTCAGCAGCAAAGACTTTCAACAGGAGAAAGCAATCACGTCGCTTGAAATTTATTTTAAGGGCGATTGGCGGTTTAGTGTCGTAGCTCGCGGCTTTAACGGCGGACTGGATGCGTTGCTTACCTTTTATGGCGGTGAACAAGCTGACGACGATACGCCCGCTTCGTCACAAAAAAATTCTCCGCCGAAAAAAATTTCTTTGGAGAAAAAAATACAAGACAGTGCACCGAAGTTAATTTCACTCGTCAAGCCACTTAAGGTTGAATTGGAAAAGAGAAATCTTTTGGATGTTGTCGCCCGCGTCGCGCTTGTCATGGATATCTCCGGCTCGATGAATCAGAGTTACAAGGACGGCACTGTTCAGGAGATTGTCAATAAAATTTTACCCGTGGCAGTTCAATTCGATAATAATGGCGAACTAGACTTTTGGGTTTACGGCACCAGTTGTCAACGTCGCCCGCCTGTCAACATGAGCAACTATAAACAAGCCGTGCCTGAAAATTGGCGCGAGTTGAGGTCTGCGCTCGGCGGCAGTAATAATGAGCCGGTCGTCATGCGCGAGGTCGTCGCTGAATATGAGACTAGCCAGCTTCCCGCTTACGTTATCTTCGTGACTGACGGCGGCATTTATAAGACTGGCGAGATTAAACGGCTTTTGATTAACGCGTCGTATCTTCCAATCTTCTGGCAATTCGTCGGCGTGCGCGGCGAAGGCTATGGCATCCTTGAAAACTTGGACAATATGCGCGGGCGTTACGTCGACAATGCAGATTTTTTCGCGCTTGATGACTTTATGGATGTTCCCAATCCTGAACTTTATTCGCGGCTGTTGAATGAGTTTCCCTCGTGGCTTAAGGCGTGCAAGACTAATGGCGTGATTGACGGCTCGGCGCGAATCAATCGTCCTGCACCGCCGCCTAAAAAATCTTTTGGCGATAAAGTCAAAGGGCTGTTCGGCTTCTGATAATCAATCGAATAATTTGCTTAACCGTCTCGGAAATGTTCTTCGAGTCGGTTTCTTTGTTCATAGCTTCGACAAGCCAATCGTTAATCACAGACAATACGGGACGTGCAGTCTTTAAGCTCTTGCAAGACTTTTGAATCATCAATCGCGTTAATCTTCTCCAAGTCGTGATCGTAAATGCCACCTTGGGCGTTTATTTATGCCGCTGTAAAATTTTGTCTGCAGACATAACGGACGCCGCAAAAGTTGTTTTGCTTGCCAAAGGACATATCGGCGATTAGAATTCAGCATAAGATTAACAAAAGTTTTTTTGGAGGTGTTATCCATGCAAGAGGCGATGCAAAAGTTTGGTCGCTTCCTCAGCGCGATGGTCATGCCAAATATCGGCGCATTCATTGCCTGGGGTTTTATCACAGCACTCTTTATCCCTGCAGGCTGGATTCCTAATGAAGGGCTTGCAGAACTCGTCGGACCTATGGCTAAATGGTTGTTGCCGTTGCTGATAGGCTTCACGGGTGGCGAGGTCGTCAACGGTCACCGCGGCGGCGTCGTAGGCGCGATTGCTACTGCTGGTATTATTGTCGGCACTGATATTCCTATGTTTATGGGCGCAATGATTATGGGTCCTATCGGCGGCATTGCGATTAAGAAGTTTGACGAGGCGGCGCAAGATTCAATCCCCGGCGGCTTCGAGATGTTGGTTAATAACTTCTCGGCGGGCATTATCGGCGGTATCCTCGCCTGCGCGGCTTACAGCTTCGTTGGTCCGATAGTCTCAAGCATTACGGATGGACTTGCTTCGGCGGTCGGTGCAATCGTCAGCGCGGGACTCCTTCCGCTCGTGTCAATTCTCGTTGAGCCGGCGAAGATTCTGTTCCTAAACAACGCAATCAATCACGGCGTCTTCACTCCGCTCGGTATGCAACAAGCGCAGGAAGTCGGCAAATCAGTCTTCTTCATGATTGAATCAAATCCTGGTCCTGGCTTGGGCGTCCTGCTTGCTTACTCGTTGTTTGGCGTCGGCAATGCTAGAGGTTCTGCACCCGGCGCGGTCATCATTCACTTCTTCGGCGGCATTCACGAAATCTATTTCCCCTATGTCCTCATGAAACCTACTCTGATTCTCGCAGTCATGGCGGGCGGTGTCACGGGCGTTTTCACGCTGACTTTGCTTAACGGCGGTCTCGTAGCACCTGCGGCTCCTGGTTCCTTTATCGCGATTATGGCTATGACGGCTCCTGGCGCATACTTCGCTAACGTGGCGGCTGTCGCGGCTGCGGCTGGTGTGAGTTTTGCAATCAGTTCAATCTTTATCAAAGCGACGGCGGCGGCTGATGCTGAAAAAGAAGACGCACTCGAAGCGGCGCAAGCTAATATGAAGTCCATGAAGGCGGCTAGCAAAGGTCAAGCGGTCGAGGGCGAAAAGCAAGTCGAAGGCAAAGACATTAAGTTTATCGTCTACGCTTGCGATGCGGGCATGGGCTCCAGTGCACTCGGCGCGGCGGCTCTTCGTAAGAAACTTCATAAAGACGGCTACAAGAACATCACGGTTAAGAACTTCGCAATCGGCAACATTCCTAAGGACGCGCAAATCGTCGTCAGCCACGAAAAACTTGCTGAACGCGCAAGGGCTGATTCTCCGCAAGCTGAACACATTTGGGTTAAGGACTTCACCAACAATAATGTTTACGACGTTATCAGCGAACGCTTGAAGGGCGGCGGCGTATCGGCTCCTGCTCCCGACGCTGGCGGCGAAGATGAACAAGCTCAATCTCTCAAGGAAGGCGTCTTGCTCAAAGAAAACGTCAAAGTCGGCTTGAAGTCCGTTAGCAAGGAAGAGGCTATCAAAGCGGCGGGCGAGCTCCTCTTCAAGAGCGGCTACGTTGAAAAGGAATATATCGACGGCATGTTGGCTCGTGAACGCGACATTTCAACTTATATCGGTCAGGGCATTGCGATTCCTCACGGCGAAAACGCGGTTAAAAAGCACGTCATAAAGACTGGCTTGGTTGTCATGCAATATCCGCAGGGCGTCAAATTCTCCGACGAAAACACCGCGCATTTGATTGTTGGTATCGCGGGCAAGGGTGACGACCATTTGGCGATTATCGCAAACCTCGCGACGATTACTATGGAATACTCCGAAGAAGATTTGCACAAGGCTTACACGACTAAAGACCCGCAAGTACTCTTCGACATGTTCACGAAAGGCTAAGCCATGAAAAAATTCTTCGCAACACTAATCGCGGCAACGTTCGTAGCGTTCGGCGCACAAGCTCAAGCGGCATATTATCCCTCGGCTGATGAAGTCACGGTGAAGGTCGCCAACTCTGGCGGAACATTCTTCCCCGTCGGCAATCCCAACGTCAATTACGAAAAGTATTTCACAGGTCAAACGTTCCTTGCGCCGCTGTCAACCAAAGACTCAATCAACGTAGCGAACGTCACGTTCATTGACGGGGCGCATACCTTCTGGCATATCCACCACGGCACATGTCAAATTCTCGTGGCGGAATCGGGCGCAGGTTACGTTCAAATCTGGGGACAAGAACCCGTCAAGTTGATACCAGGCGTAGTGTTCACCGTTCCCGAAGGCGTCAAACATTGGCACGGCGCGGCACCTGGCAAGATGATGCAACACTTATCAATCATGCAAGCAAGCTCGGAAGTCTCGACGGATTGGCTTGAACCCATCGATGAGAAATTTTTTAGAAGTCTAAAGTAGGAGGTAATCACATGAAGAAGGCTGTACACTTCGGCGCGGGCAATATCGGACGCGGCTTTATCGGACTGCTCTTAAGTCAAGCGGGCTATCACGTGACGTTTGTTGACGTAGCGGCTCCTTTGGTCGACGATATTAACACGCTCGGCAAGTACAACGTGCAAATCTTCGGCGAGGCTGAAAAAACTCTCGTCGAGAACGTCAGCGCAATCAACAGCAACGAAAACCTCGACGCGCTCCTTGATGCAATCGTTGAGGCGGACATTGTCACGACGGCCATTGGCCCGAATATCTTAAAGTTCATCGCCCCGAACATCGCTAAGGGTCTTACCAAACGCGTTGCGACAAACAAGACGCCGCTTAACATCATCGCCTGCGAAAACATGGTCGGCGGCTCCACCGTGCTTAAAGGTTTCGTTTATCAAAACTTAGCGGACGACGTTAAGCCCGAAATCGATAAGCTAATTGGCTTCCCCGACGCGGCTGTTGATAGAATCGTTCCCTTGCAGAAGAATTACGAAAAACTTTTGGTCAAGGTCGAACCGTACGCCGAATGGGATGTTGATTCAAATGGCGTCGTCGGTGAATTGCCGCCGATTAAAGGTATGACGCTCGTAGACAACCTCGGCGCGTACATTGAACGCAAACTCTTTACCGTCAACACGGGGCACGCCTCCATTGCTTACCTTGCGTATCAAAATGGCTTACCCGATATAAGCTCCGCCATGCGCGACGAAGACATTGTTGCCGCCGCTCGCGCCGTTTGGGCTGAGACTTCTGCCATGTTGATTGATAAATACGGCTTCGACCCCATTGTCCATCAAAAGTACGTAATGACGACTGAGGAACGCTTTAAGAACACCGAAATCAGCGACGAAGTTACCCGCGTGGCACGTGGTCCAAAGCGCAAACTTTCCGCTGGCGACCGTCTAGTAAGTCCTGCAATTCAGCTCATCGAAAGCGGCAAAAAGCCCGTCGCATTGGCTAAGGTCATTGCCGCCGCTCTGAAGTTTGATTACGCCGAGGACAAAGAAGCCGTCGAGGTTCAAGACTTCATCAAGGCGAACGGTATCGACGCCGCGATAACTCATTTCACGAGCGTAACGCCTTATTCCAAACTCTTCGCTCTCATCAAAGCCAACTTGTAATCCTTTGGCACTTACCATAAAAAAATTGCCCCGCCGCTCTTCGTGAGTGACGGGATTTTTTTAATCATTACATTATGCGCGGCAACCAGTTTCGATTGTCGAAGACGTGAACGCGTTACGCTATTTGACAACTTTTTAAAAGTTGCCCGCCGCTCTTCGCGAGTGACGGGGATTTTTTAATCATAGAGGAAAACGACCTTCAATGCCTTTAGAAATTTCGTCGCGTAGTTCTCAACCAAAATCCGATTGGAATCTTCAAGCGATACGACAGGGTCGCTATTGAAATTTTTCAGAGCAATCGCCTTGACGATAAGAGGGTTTGTCCCTGCGCGGTCGACGGCTTCGGGGTCGTCAATGTAATCAACCATACCCATTTCGATAATTTTATCAATGTCAAGGTTCTTGTGTCCGTAAATCTTCGTGCCGTTGATATTCATAATGACGGGAGACATTGCGGTTTTTAGCCCCAAGCCTCTGCAATCGACGATTAAGCCGGTATAGATGCCTTCAGCCATCTCCGCATAGTCCGATACCATTCTTTTCTTTGTCTGAACGGGCGTTGAAGATTCCGTATCAACCTGAACGTCGACATGCACGCTAGCCGAGGCGCATTCGCCACTTGCACCCGTCGCTAGGATAATCGCCGCCGCCACTGCTGGTAAAAGCTTCACTCCTTGCAAATTAACCACTCCCCTTTCCGACGACAGAATATCACTAGCTTATGAAAACTATATAAAAAAAACGCCCCAAGAATGAGGCGGCAATTATTCTTGTTTAATGTTCGATTAGATGAGAGCTTCCTCTTCGGGGATTTCGTCCCAGTTGATTCCGAAAATCTTAGCGAGCAGTTCTTCTTCGTTCGACGCTTCAACGTCCGCACTCTTGAAAACAACCGGCATACCGTCTCCAGGCGTCTTTTCGGTTTTAGCCTCGTCGTTAGCTTTCTGTTCTTCGGCGCGTTTCTCTTTGGCGGCCTCCAAGCGTTCTTGCTGTTCGGTGGAAAGTTTCTCAAGCTGTGCAAAGAGTGTCATATTACCTTCGCTGTCAAAGGAGACGCTGAGTTGGGAGAATTGCACGCCTTCGCCTAAATCCTTTTCCGAAAGATTCTTGAGCATGTCGACGGCATTACCGACTTGCCCCATCGTCTTTTCGGCGTAGTCTTCGTCAGCTGCCATCTTCTCAATCTCCTCGGCGGTGAACATGACCGAATACTCCTTGGTACTGCCGACTGTCTTTGAAGTGTCCATGTCGTTGGAGATGATGAAGTCGTAGTCGCCGTACTTCTTGCGCAGGTTCTCTAAGAAACTCTTTGCCTTGTCGGAAAGTTGCGCCTCGTCATTAGTCTTAGAGTTCTCCAAGGCATTCAAGCCCTCGTCGGAGATTTCAACAGTCGTATTACCCATAAGGTTAGCGACGGGGTTTTGCTCCTCAGTAGTTTTGGTTGAAGTCGTCGTCGATTGACTGCCGAACTGCACGACGCTTTGATAAGACTTTAGGAAACTCGCGCTGATTGTGTTTAACATGATGTGTCCCTCCTTAACAAAAAATCATTCCGTTGTTTGAAGCGGATTTATTATAGCCCGCTACCGCCCGTCAAGTCAATTCTAACCGAAATTAAAATTGACAATCGGCGACGCAAAACTTACAATGACTGCGGAGGTGCGTTAAGCATGAGGTCTAAGAAAATAGCAAAGATAATCTGCGCGGCGGCGGTCGCGACGACGTTGACGTTTGGGGGTTGCGGCGGTCTTACGGGTATGGGCGATTCTGACTCTGACACTAAGTCGGCGGGTGAGAAGTCCACAGTAACCCAGACGGCACACACGGAAGCGGCTCCGAAGACGCCTAACCAACCAGAGAATAGCGGAAAGATTTCCGACGCGAGGAATACTCCCGCCGTGCGCGTGGCTAGGACGGTCGGTCCTGCGGTCGTCGGCATAACCAATAAAGCGATTGCTCGTGACTTTTTCGACAGGACATTTGAGACGGAAGGCGTCGGCTCAGGCGTCATTTTCAAAAGCGACGGCTACATTATCACGAACAATCACGTTATCGCGGGGGCAAAGGAGATTATCGTTTCGCTCTCGGACGGCAACACGATAAACGGAACCTTAATTGGAACTGACGAGATGACGGATATAGCAGTTGTCAAAGTCGACGCTAAGGACTTGCCGACGGCGGAGCTTGGCGATTCTGATGAAGTTGTCGTCGGAGAACCGGCAATCGCTATCGGCAACCCTATGGGCTTGGAGTTTCAAGGCTCGGTGACGGTTGGCGTTATCAGTGCACTCAATCGAACCCTAGATTTGAACGACAGACGCGTTAAGCTTCTGCAAACCGACGCGGCGATTAGTCCTGGCAATTCGGGCGGCGCATTGGTCAACGCGGATGGAGAAGTTATCGGCATTAACAGTGCTAAGCTTGCGACCAATGGCGTAGAGGGCATGGGCTTTGCGATTCCGATTAACACCGTCAAAACGATTGTCAATGAGCTAATGGAAAAAGGTTACGTGGCTCGTCCTTATCTGGGCGTTACGATTTTTGATAAGCCCACTGCCGCCCGCTACGGTTATCAGCTGTCGATTGATAAGGGCGTCTACGTCTTCCAGGTTGCGATTGATTCGCCCGCAGGTCGTGCAGGCTTCCAACGCGGTGACATTATCCTTAGCATTGACGGCAAGGACGTAAACTCTGTGGCGGACGTTCGCAACGGGGTCGCGGCTCACAAGGTCGGCGATAAAGTCAAAGTTCGCTACGACAGAGAGGGACGCGAGGAGACTGTCGAAGTCACGTTAGAAGAAATGCCTCAGCCTTCCAATCAATGAAGATAAATCTAATCGTAGTCGGCAAATTAAAGGAAAGATTTCTAGTCGAGGGCGTGGCGGAGTATGCAAAGCGTCTGCAGAAGTTCGCACGGCTTGAAGTCCGCGAGGTGCCCGAATGTCGCACGGTCGAAGAGGAAGGACAGAAAATCTTATCGCTTGTGCCAAAGGATTCGTGGCTGTGTGTATTGGACGTTTCAGGCGTGGAATTGACTTCGGAGGACTTCGCAAAGAAAATCGCCGCGCTGAACTTGGGCGGCGTGAGCAATCTGACATTTGCAATCGGAGGGGCGTTCGGCTTGAGCGAGGAACTCAAGTCGGCGGCGTCCTTCCGATTATCTTTGTCAAAGATGACGCTAACTCATCAAATGGCGCGGCTCGTCCTCGTCGAACAAATCTACCGTGCATTCAAAATCAATCGCAACGAACCCTATCACTGGTAGAAAACTTTTTCTTGAAAAATAGTGGGGCATTGCTTATAATTGCAATCGAAAACGCCCCGTCATGAACGGAGCGCGGGCGAGTCGATGTTGGCGCGTCGGCTCTCTCCCGTAGTTAGAAACGTGTGGATTTAGGTCAAGAGCCGTTTTGCGGTGGCAAACCCGCTACCCGACTTAGTCGAGGTACGCGAGCACTGACACAACCAGATTGAGACCCTGGAGAATCAGAGATGCGATTTCGTATTTCGTCATGGTGCGTCACCTCCCCTCACTGAGGAGAGAGCCGACCATCTATCGCTTGGCAACGATTATAGCAGAAAGGCAATCGTTGTAGAGCGATTAATTTTTTGTTGGAGGGCAAGACATGGAGACAACGAACAGCATTGAGAAATCGATATTCGAGTTCTATTCAAAGCGCGAGCTCGTCGAAAACTTTTCATTGGCGGAATTGGTCGACTTTGCGCAACAGCGGAACTTGCAAGAGTGGTTCGAGGAAAATTTCTACGCGGCAGAGGCAAAGAAGGTCGCGGCGGCAATCAGCAACGAGGCAAGCGACGCGGAGTTAAAACTTCTAATCTGTGAGCTGTTCGACTTGCCGCTTGATACTTTGTCGGCGGAGGACGTGGAAGAAGTCTCTGCACTTGCCGAGCAAAAACTTTTCGCGAAGACGCCTAAGGAAAATAAGCTCGTCAAAACGCAGAGGGAACTTGTCCACGCCATTAAGGACGGCGATAAAAAGATTTATCTTTGTGGCGGCGAGTTCAGGATACCGCTTAATCGCAATGGCATTACTTACGTCGGGTGCGATAATGCCGTTATCGACTTGGACGAGGAACTTGACGTTGACTTTGACGCCTGCGAGATTTTCCTTGAGGACGTGCAAGTTTATCTACACCACCCGATTAACATTAAAGCCGAGCAGTCGCACAACGTGAAGATTATCGACGGCTCCAAAAAGGTTCTCGGCGAACGCCCAACGCTCAAGGAGATTGCCGAAGTTCTGCGCGGGAAAAATGCATTCGAGACGCCCGAAGACTTCAAAGCCCGTGTGGAAAAGATTTGCGGCGTGGCGGTCGGCTCTGTCCTGCTTGACGATAAGGATTATGACATTGACGCCGCGCAATTCAACTTCAAGCCGCGTTGGAACTTCGATTATATTCCAATCGTTAAGGACTTCGCCGCCGATAAAAAGTTTTCCGTCAACCTCCAGCCGCATGACGCCGAATCACTCTACAACAACGAACGCAAGCTTCAACTCTTCGCGGACTTCACTTATCAAGGCGGCAAGCTCGCGATTCGTAATCTTTACTTCGCGCCGAAGACTCGCGGCAAGGTCTTGATTGAAGGTTCTTTGCCTGCGGAGGAAGTCTCGTCGATGAGTTCGGGCGGTCTCGGCTACGGCTTGGATATTATCACGGACATTCAACCGATAATCCCTAGTACAGCAATTCAGGCGACGACGACTATTGAAAATAAATCGGGTATTCATGCGCGTCCTAGCGCGGTGTTAGTTCAAACTGCGTCTAAGTTCAAGTCAAAGATTCAAATTAAGGCTAGGGGCAAGATTATCGACGGTAAAAGCATTCTTATGCTTATGTCCATGGGTTTGACCAAAGGCACCGAAGTTACGATTATTGCTGACGGTTCGGACGCTAAAGAAGCTGTCACTGCTCTGATAAGTCTGATTGATTCTAAATTCGGTGAGATTTGAATATGAGAGCCTTTCATACATTGCGGACGCGGGGCAAGCTTGACGACTTCGAGATATTCACGCTGATACTTTCCGCGCTGGAGTGGCGACGACATAACGGCGAAATCTTTTTGTACACGGACACGGCAGGGAAGAAGTTCTTCGACGGGGCGGGATTGCTAAAGCTTTGGGACGGCGTCGACACTTCCCTTGACGAGTGGGCGCGGCTCGGCATTGACGAAAAAATTTTCTGGGCGGGCGCGAAACTCTTTGCCCTGTCGAAGCAGCCGTTGCCGTGCGTGATGATTGATTTGGATTTTATCGTTTGGCAGCCGCTGACGTTCGATTGCAAACTTGCCGTCATTCACCGCGAGAGCCGCGACTTGCCCTGCTACCCCGACGCGAATTACTTCCGCCTGAAAAACTTCACGTTGCCCGCCGAATTGAATTGGACGCTTGACCCGTGCAACGCGGCGTTGGTTTATTTCGGCGATGAAAATTTCGTGCGGCGATACGTCGACTTTGCGTTTGACTTCATGCGGGCGGCGGAGCCTCTGCCCAATCAAAGCGGCTGGGATTTGTTGCCGTATATGGTCTTCGTCGAGCAGAGGTGGCTTGCCATGTGCGCGGAGCTTTGCGGCGTCGAAGTCAAGAGCCTGTCTGACTTATCGGAGCTGTTCGGCGGCAAGCAAAAGACTTTTACACACGTTTGGGGCTATAAGAAAGTCTTCCGCGAGAACAGAGCGGCGGCAGATAAATTTTGCCAAGACTGCGCCAAGAGGATTGCTCACGACTTCCCAGAGTTCTCCCTACAGACAAAAAAAATCGGCTATCGTTGATGACAGCCGTTTTTTGTTTGCGTTAATTGTCGACGCGC
>JACXWG010000047.1 GCA_014764605.1 Quinella sp. 1Q5
TCACGGGCGGCAAGTGCTTGCGCTTATCGAAACGGCGTAGCATGTTCCGCCAATACTGATGACCTTCGGCAAGCTCTTCGGGCAGGATTTTCGATTCTTCTTCCACGTAGTCCGCATAGCTCAAGGGAGTTCTTATTTTCCGCCCACGATAAGCCGCGTCCACTGCACGAACGAACAGATACGATGACGCCACGCCGTCCATTATCGCGTGATAAAAATCCGCGTAAAGATATTTGGCGGTCGGCGTCTCCATTAGGTAAATCCGATAGAGCGGCTGATTGATTAGGTAATACGGCTCGCGCAAACTCTTCATGCGCTTTTGAAAGTTCTCGTCGCTCATGCGTTCCAAGATAACCTTCTCGACCGCACCTTCAAATATCTGGCACAAGTCGCTGGTTTCGGGGTGGAAGACGAACCTGCAACGGAAGATGTCGTGCTTTTCCAGAACGAGATTAATCGCGTCCGCCATGCGATTCATATCTATCGCCGCCGACAGCTTGAACAGCCCGCCTATATTCATCATCGTTGACTTTGCCTTGTTGAAGTGCGTATCGACCAACCAACGCTGTATCGGGCGCAACGGGTAGTACTTCATAAAGTTTTTACCTCCTCATCAATGATTCAGCGCAGATTATAGCATAAAAAAAGCCCCCGCGATTATCGGAGGCAAAAAATTTTTCTGTGGATTGTTAAATGGTGTGGAGTCTGATAGAAGACGTGCCGCCTTCGCCGTACTTCATGCCCGCCGTTAAAATGACGAGGTCGCCTTTTTCGACAAAGCCCTTTTCAAGTGCGCTAGCCGATGAATAGTCAATCATCTGGACAATATCAAGCCACGGCGTACCAGGTATCGGATAGACGCCCCAACGCAAGTTCAAATGGCGGGCGACTTGATTATCAGGCGTGAACGCGATTATTGGTGCCTTAGGCTTGTACTTCGAGACAACGCGAGTAGTATAGCCAGAACGCGTCGGCGTGATGATTGCCTTAGCGTTGAGTTCGTAGCCTAGCTGAACTGTGGCATGGGCAATGGCGTCTGTGTGTGAATACTTCCTGTGCATGCCCTTCTGCAGGAAAATTTCTTTGTATTCGAGCGACTCTTCAATGCGCGTGGCGATTTGCTTCATCATGGCGGCGGCTTCGACGGGATATTTACCGCCGGCAGTTTCCCCGCTTAGCATGATAACATCTGCGCCGTCAAGGATAGCGTTGCCCACGTCAGAGACCTCTGCGCGGGTCGGGCGCGGATTAACCGTCATGCTTTCCAACATTTGAGTTGCGACGACGACTGGTTTGCCGACCGCGTTGCACTTTTTGATAATGTCCTTCTGGATAATCGGCACGTCCTCGGCGGGAATCTCAACGCCCAAATCGCCGCGAGCAACCATGATACCATCACTAGCCGAGATTATCTCATCAATGTTGTTGACGCCTTCGAGGTTCTCAATCTTCGAGATAATTTCCATATGCCCGCCGTTATCGGTAATGAGTTTGCGGAGTGCATTAACGTCTGCGGCACGCTGAATGAAACTTGCGGCTACAAAGTCCATGTCGTTTGCAATCCCGAAGAGAATATCCTTCTCGTCCTGTTCGCTGATTGCAGGCAATCCCAATGCCACGCCAGGAGCCGCGACGCGTTTGCGGGAACTCATCTTGCCGGAATTAAGTATCGTCGTGTAAATGTCCTTGTCCTTAATCTCATCAATGCGCAACTCAACTAAGCCGTCATTGAGCAGGAGCTTATCGCCAACCTTAACTTCCGTGTAAAGGAGCTTGTGAGTTACTGTAGCTTGAATTTCGTCGCCGAGAATGTCCTTGTTGACGAGAACGAACTTGTTGCCCTCGACGAGCTGAACTGCCCCGTTCTTGAATTCGCCGAGCCGCATTTCCGGACCTTTGGTATCGAGTATCAGCGAGATGATATTGCCTGTAGCCTTAGCGGCGGCTTTCACGGCGTCGATACGTTTCTTATGCCCTGCGTGGTCGCCGTGCGAGAAATTAAAGCGGGCGGCGTTCATGCCGTTAGCAATCAGCCCTTCAATAACGCCCGGCGCGTCGGTCGCAGGTCCTTGCGTGCAGATAATTTTTGTTTTCTTAAGCATAAGCGAGCCTCCTTAAAATTTTTTCCCATTATACAATAGCTTGCCGCGTATGCAAAACTTTTTAATCCATGTCGCGTTCAAAGTTGGCAAGCGTCTCGTTCGTCCCGATTATAAAGATTTTCTCGTCTGCGTTGAAGATATGCTTTGGCGGCGGCGGCACGAGCATTTCATTGCCGCTCCTTATCGCGATTACGTTCACGTTATAAACTTTGCGCAGGTTCGTTTCGATTAGGTTCTTTCCAATCAATTTCTGCGGCACCTTCAAGCTTAAAATACCAATGTCGTCGTCGATTTCTTTAAGGTCAGATGAATTATTTGATACTAACTGCCGCGCTAACTGCCGAGCCGTGTCCCGTTCCGAAAATATCAATTTCGTCGCTCCCAATCGCTTAGCCATCTCCGCGTGCCGTTCGTCTATTGCCTTGACGATTATTTCTCCGACGTTCAATTCTTTGCAAAGCATGGTCGCCATTAAGCTTGCCTCTAAACTCTTCGAGGCGATTACAACAACGTCAAAATCCGATATGCCGACTTCTCTTAATGCGTGCGCGTCCCTTACATCGAAGCTTACGACTTTGGTTAGGCTTTCCGCCATTTCCGCTACAATGTTTTCGTCCTTATCCACGCCAAGGACGTTATAGCCCATGCCCTCAAGCGTCAACGCCACGTTCCGTCCGAATCTGCCTAATCCGAATATCGCAAAATTTTTCTTCATGTTTATCACTCAACCTATCATTATGTCTTCTTTAGGATATTTTATTCGCGTAGGTTTCTGCGTTATCAGCGACAGCATAAAAGTCATTATCCCGACCTTGCCGACGAGCATTGTTAGCGTTAAAATCAACTTGCCCAACATGCTCCACTGTGAAGTTAGACCGATTCCAATGCCGACCGTCCCGAAGCCCGATACCGTCTCGAAAATGACTTCCTCTAGATCGTGAACTTCGCCGTCGATGATTGATAAGATTATGCCCGCCGTCACAACCCAGATTGTTCCCATTGTAAAGATTGCAAAGGCTTGGTCGCGAAGTTCCCGACTGATTCGCCTTCCGAAAACTATAATTTCGCTTTTGCCTCTGAAGACCGCCCACATTGACTGCAAGATTATAAAAAACGTCGTAGCCTTTATGCCGCCGCCCGTCGACAATGGACTTGCCCCGATGAACATTAGGATTATCATCACCAGTTGCGTAATTTGCTCGGCTTGCGCCAAGTCGAAGCTGTTAAAGCCCGCAGTCCTGCACGAGACTGACGTAAAGCAAGCGTTAGCGAGTTGCGCGGGTATGCTCAAGTTTCCAACAGTATTGGGGTTGTAATACTCCACGCCGAAGATTAGTAGCGTCCCAACGAGAATCAGCGCGAGATTCATCACGATAACTATCTTTGTATGCAGGGAATATTTCCGCCAAAATTTTTTATGCAAAACGTCAGACATGACCGTAAAGCCGATGCCGCCCAAGATTATCAGCAAGCCAATATACGTCATCAAAAAATAATCGTCGTTGCGTTTGCAGAGGCTGTCATAGTTGCCGAACAAGTCAAAGCCCGCATTGCAGAACGCCGACACCGAATGAAATATCCCGTAGCCCAAAGCATTAATGCCGAATTCGGGATAGAAATGAATCGCTAGTACCACAGCGAAGAATAATTCAATAGCCAACGTATATTTAATCATGCGGCGAATCAAATCGAACAAGCCCGCCTGCCCGCCTCGATTCAGTGACTCTTGCAGAACTAAACTCTCCTTGAGCCGGAAACGATAGCCCATAGTATGTACGACCAACGTTGCCAGCGTCATTATTCCGAGTCCGCCAACTTGAATTAAGAACAGCAGACAATCGTCCCGAAAACCGTTAAGTCGTTGTGAAGGTCTACGACTGTTAAGCCCGTCACGCACGAGGCGGAAGTTGATACAAACAGCACGTCGACGGGGTGCAATCCTGAATTGTTCGTCGTGCTTATCGGCAACATCAAAAGCAACGTCCCAAGGAGAATCATAAAGACAAAGCTCATGATTATAATTTGCGTGGGCTTTAATCGAAAAATCTTTTGTAGTCTGTCCATTGCCAAGCATTATCTCCATAAAATTTTTACCCATTGTATAATACGCCCTAAGTAAAATCAATTATACTGTGTACTTGCCCGCCGCCTGTCGACTTGCCAAAAGAATTGTGGTAAATTATGCGCGGCTCATCATGGGCACTTCACGTAAAGGAGCGAGTTTCATGGCAGATTTACTTTACACAATCAAAGCGAACACTCCGAAAGAAGAAATCATTCGACAGCTACGCGACCACCCTGAAATAAAATTCGTGTCGCTCATGGGCATTGACCTTGCCGGCAACGACACTGATGAGAAAATCCCCGTGCGCCTGTTCATCAAGGACATTGACGAGTTCTACGCGGGGCGGGCGGTTCAGACTGACGGCTCAAGCGTCGTCCTGCCGGGGATAGCCACGCTAAACAATGCTAAGGTCGATATGCCCGTTGACCCGTCGGTTAATTGGTTCGTCGATTACAACTTTGAACACTACGACAACGAGACGAACAATCCCGTTGGCACTCTCCGCATTCCTAGCTTTCTGATTCACGAGGGCCAAAAAGTCGACTCCCGCGCAGTTCTAACTGATACGTTAATTCATGTTAAGCGCGAACTAGTAAATCTCTTCCATAAGCACCCGAACATTGATGGCTTAGACGTGAGCGGCGCGGAAGTAATCGACATTGTGTTCACGTCAGCAACGGAGCTTGAATTCTGGGTTAAGACGCCACTGGAGGAAGCCTCGGTTGAAGAGATGACCGCGTCGCAAGTCATGCAGGAGCAGTATTGGGAACGGACGCATGGCGCGGTTCGCTGTGCATTGGAGCAATCGATAATCGAGCTTGATAAGTACGGCTTGCAAGTGGAAATGGGGCATAAGGAAGTTGGCGGGCTAAAGGCGCAAATTGATGAGTCGGGGCACTTAACGCACGTTTGCGAGCAACTGGAAATTGATTGGCGATTCGCGGACGCGGTACAGGCGGCTGATAATGAAATCGTCGTGCGGACGGTCGTCAAAGAAATTTTCCGCGCCAATGGTTTGGAGGTCACGTTCAAAGCAAAGCCAATGATAGGGCTTGCGGGCAACGGCGAGCATACGCATATTGGATTGGCGGCGATAACGGCGGACGGCAAGTTGCACAATCTCTTTGCCGCGAAAAACCCTGCTGAAGACTACATGAGCGCGGTTGGCTACGGCGCGTTAATGGGATTGCTTAAAAATTACGAGGTGATAAATCCGTTCGTCAGCGCGACCAATGATTCACTTAACCGCCTTAAGCCGGGCTTCGAGGCTCCCATTTGTATCGTCACGTCCTTAGGGCACACGCCGCAAATCCCCGCCCGTAATCGGACAATCCTCGTTAGCTTGATTCGCGACTTAGAAAATCCGATGGCGACCCGCTTTGAACTTCGCGCTTGCAATCCGTACACGAATATTTATCTTGTGCTTGCGGCTAGCTATTCGGCAATCCTAGACGGCGTGAAGGCGGCGATAACTCACAGGACGAGCGAACTATTAGCGGAGCTTTCAAAGGACGCAGGGCAAGCGGGCTTTTATCTGGAGAAGGAACGAGCTTATCGCAGTGAACAAGACGTTTTCGAGGACTTCACGCAAGCCGAGCGGGATAAACTCTTTGGCAAGCCGCCCGCGACGGTTTGGGAGAATATGGAGGCTTTAAAAAAATATCCGGACAAAGTCAAAGTCATTTCGAGCGGCGGAGCCTTGCAAGAACGAATCATCAACGCGTTCAGAGACGGAGCCTTGCTACGGTGGAAAACGGAGCTAATCGCCCGAATTCTACCTGAACTGCGCGGCATCGTTCGCAAGGCAAAAAAAATAGACGCGGACTTTGTAACAGACCTAGACGCCTATAACTGGAATAAAATCTTTTTACTGCGTGCGGCGTTGGCTAAGGACTCAATCGACGATAAATCACTGTTCACGCAACTGATAAACGCCTTGAACGCGGGCGAGTATGAAACGGCGTCGCGCTTGCAGGTGGAGATTTACGAAAAGATTGAGGAGCTTAAAGCCCTTTACGACGCTTACGAAAAGAACATGATTTGATTGAGGGCACGAAAAAAGACCGGCGAGCTATTCACCGGTCTTTTAGCTTGCGTCAATATTTTCTGTTGAAGACTGTTCCGCGAAGTCCCGCCGACTCGATTAAGTCGTAGGAACGCACCGCGCTATTTTGCCGCCGCGACTTATTCAACCACGCCTTTGCCCGATAAATTATCTGCTTATCCATCGGAATTATCTGCTCAATCAGTCGCTTGCATTCGTCAGTTTCGCGGTAATCGTTTTCGGGTAATGCCTTCATCTTTTCGATAATCCGTTCGCGTTGGTCGACGAGCTCTATAAATAAATCGCTGTCTTTTTGGTCGCTGAACTTCAAAAGCTCTTTCGTCAGGGAAAAATATTTCTGCCAAAGAATCCGAGCTTGCTTTAAGACTTCTTCCTTGTCGACGGGCTCGGAAGCCTTAGGCGCGTCTGACTTAAGCATAACCCTTGCCGCCCGTGCCCTCGCCGCGTTCGATTCGTGCCGTCTTCATTGCCGTGAACCAAGCGTCGCGCAACTCGGTAATGATTCCTTTCGCCTCGTCAATCTGCGCTAAGTCGCTTTTAATGTTCCCTTCAACCAGACGGTCGTAAACGTAATTGTAAAGCGGAAGCAACTGATGGGAGATTTCGTAATCAAAGTTCAACGTCAAGCGGAATTCAGAGATTATCCTTTGCGCCCGCTGTAACATATTGTTGGCTTCTTCATAGTTTTTTTGTTCAAGAGCCGCTCTACCGTCGTCGATGAATTTCAAGCAACCGTTATAAAGCATAAGCGTTAAATGTTCCGGCGGTGCATTCAAGATTCTCTGTTGTCTGTAAGCCTCTGCCGCGTTCACCATATATCACATCACCTTCCAAAAAGAATTAGAATTTTTTACGATTGACCTCCCATGATGTAATTGAGCTGTGCGCCTAGCTTAGCGAGCGTAGATTCCATTGCGTCATACTTTTTATAAAGCGCGTTCTCGAATGAAGACATGAGCTTTTTAAAGTTACTCATCTTTGTCTGCAGGTTGCGCAAGAGATTATTCAAGTCGCTGTCTTCGGTGATGTCTGAAGTGGAGCCTGCGCGGTCTTTGATGGCTTTGTTCGCGCTGACGAAAATATCACCGAGCCGCTGAGCCACGCCGCTCTTTGCCGAATCGTCAAGGTTTTGAGAGTCGAGCTTAGCGAAGACATTATAAACGGCGTCAGGGTCTTCGGCGAGAGCTTTCTTGAGTTTGTCTTCGTCGAGAACCAGCTGACCTTTAAGACCAGTCGTCGAAATGCCTAAGCCGAAAATCGAATCATACTTGCTGTCGATGCCTTCAACCTTCTCGGCGACCGCGTTACGCATGTTCATGATAATCTTGCCGAGCGTCTGGTCGTGATAGAGCATGCCTGCCTTAGCTTTCTCTTCCCACTTAGTAATTTGCTCTTCCTTCATCTGGTCTTTCTGCGATTGCGTGAGCGGTTTGTAATCGGAATTGGGTTTCTCGTCGTACTTCGCGTAGAGGTCGGCGAGAAGTTTGTTGTAATCCGTGATAAAGCTTTTTACCTTGTCAATAATCGCGTCGGCGTCTTGCGTGACGGCAATGGTTGCGGCGGGTTCCGTAGGATCAAATGTCCTGCTAGTAACTTTGCCAGTAGCGGGATCCTTAATTTCAGTCAGCGTGCCCGTCGTTTTAACTGCCGTGTAAGTGATTCCGTTGATGGTGAGCTTGTTATCAACGACATCATCATAGGTTATGCCGTCGACACGCATTATCCCGTTCTCGCCCATGAACGAATTGATTCCGTCTCCCGCCGCGTTCTTAAGGTCAAACAGTATCGTGTTGCTTGTGTTTTCTGGTTCCTCATTATCGCCGTTATAGAGTAAGCCATTCTTGGACTGCAACAGCCCCATGTTGTTAAAGAAGTTTCTGGCAACGAGGGCGGAACGTGTACTGTCTTGATTTGTGGGATCTGTGCCAAAATTAATTTCTATTCCGTTGTCTTCGCCGCTCTTGGTGTTGACAAAAGAAAATCTGTCATGAACCGAATCGTAAGAAGCTTTGATATTTAAGCCGTTGCTCTGTTTGTTGATGTCTGCAACCAAATCGTTGAAAGTCTTTCCTTCCGTTTCTTCGTCGCCGAGCAGGTCTGAATACTTGTAACTGATAGTTACTTCGTTCTTGATGACCTTGCCGTCAGCGTCTACCTTAGTCGTGCCGTCGCCGATAGTGAACTCGAAGGCAACATCGTCTATTTTGATTCCATTAGAAAATTGCCAGTGCTTGTCCTCGTAGGCCGGGTTCCAGTTTTCATCATTGGGCGGAGAACTTTGCGCCACGCCGTTAATGATTTTTGTGCTGTAAGTTATCTTCCTCCAAGATTCCCCGCTTGTTTCGGAAGTGGATTTGATAGTCGTCCAATTCTCGGCGTCGGAATCGGAAGGTTTGGTAGTACTCTTTACCAAATGCCACTTAGAAGAATCATCAACGCCCGCTACTAATTCCGCTTTTGCCGTCCGCATCCACTCGTCTGGATTGTCTGTGCTTTCGAGAGCCGCTTTAACATTCTTAATCCAACCAGTTGTGTCTCCTGGTTCTGTAGTAGAAATCGTTCCGTCGCTGTCGTTCTTCCACTGAACATATTGCTCATATTGCTCGTAACGTTCGTAACGATACCAATTCCGCCCGTTTACCAATCCGACAGGTTCATTATCATTAACGATACCCCTTTGATCATAATTACTGTTGCCAGTCTGAGACCAAGTAGGATCGCTTCGAGCGTCAGCGGTCATGTGTACACCAGAGACACGACCTGAAACGATACCATTGCTTTCAACCTTAAGACTGCTGAAAAGTACGTCCGCCAGCTTGATACTCGTCTGGTCTGCCGTGCCGTCTTTCTGCTTAGTTAATATGCCGTAGCGTTTCATGCCGTTGGTGCCGACGAGATAAGCATTGGAGCTAAGCTTTTCGACGTCGACTTGATGGCTCATGAGATCCGCCGTCGAGCTTGCTGAGACTTTGACTGCCTCACTGGAGCTTTCCGCGCCTTTGGCGTTCATGGTGTTAGACATCTTGTATTGCGAGAGGGTGGAGGCGTTGAACGTAGTGATTTTGTTGTTGAGTTCGATGTAGTTAGCCTTCATCCACTCGTTCTTGGTGAATTTTTGCGCCATCTTGTCGTATTCGTTCTGCTTACTCATCATGCCGACTTTAACCATCGACTCGATGTCCATGCCCGAACCCGACAAGCCGTAAATTCCATTGACACCCATTTTAATCCCTCCTTAGAAAGGGTATCGATTTAAACTGCCTTGTCAACAAACATACCCCTCAATTTCTCGGCGTTTTCGTCAGCCTTAATCATGTTCTCAATCATTTTTTCGGGCGGGAACTCCTTGATGACTTCGCCAGTCTTCTTGTCGCGCATCTTGACATTGAGCATGTTGACTTCCCTGTTGAAACTCAATTCGAGGTCGCAGTTGATTTCGTCCATGAGTTCGTTGAAGGCTTCGGTTATTTGGCTGACGGTTTCCTCAGGTACTGTGCCAGGTTGCAAGAGAGGTTGTTGTTGCTGTTCCTGTTTCTTCTGCTTTTTTTCCTCTGCAGGCGTCAACACTTTTTCTACGGGTTGTTTCGTAGCTACAGGTTTAATCTGCGCGAAATCCTGTTCGCTAATCGGTTGAGTATTGGGGGTTGAGCTTGCACCGACTGCCGCCGTGCTCATATCTGCCATGATAAAACACACTCCTTTGTAATTAATTCCCTTTAAGCGGCAGTGCGCCGTGTAAATCGACGTCCTGTTTTTGAGCCGCCTTTTGATTTTCCTCTTGTATCGCACGATAGATTTCGCCACGATAGATTTTGATTTCCCGCGGCGCATCAATCGCAATACGCACGTTTTCGCCCTGAACTTCCACGACGTTTATAACAATGTTGTCGCCGATCATTATTTGCTGACGAGGCTTCCTCGTCAAGACAAGCATTTAATCACCCCTCCTTTTTAGCGGATTCGGGGAAGAGGCGGTGTTTGGTCGTGTACTGACTTTTTTCCAAAACGACTTGCTTTGCCTTCATGTTTTCGCTATTAAGGACTATGGGAGCCAAAAGGTTGGCAGTCATGTAGCGGACGGAACCGTTCGGGATTGTAATCATCGAGTAATAGAACACGTCATCTTGATTTTTAATGTCAAGTTCCTTAATCGTCTCGTCGTCAATCTCAAACGAATAGTCGTTAAAGAAAAGGAAAGGAATTGTCAGCAAGAAAGCTAAATCCGGCGATTTGAGCGACTGCATGAAGTAATATGGACTTTCCTCTTCGTAAGGCAGGATAACAAACTCATGCTCGTCCCCAAACGCGGGGATGCCGTCCTTGAAATGAACAATCTTTGCCTCGTCAACCTCAATCTCACCAAATCTGCTGGTGTAAACTTTAAGCATATAACTTTCCTCCTTTGAAATTCCCCTTACAGAATGAAAACTTTTTCTCGGCTAAGCGTAGATGTCGTAATTATCCACGGACACCCAGTGGCGGATGAAGCCTTCGTTTTGAAGGTAAGTCTCCACACTACCTAGCGTGTAATGAATCCTTGCGTTTGGCTCAGTTTGAATATCGACAGTAACATCACCTAAATCAGGTTCACCGATAACTTCGCTCTGATAGCCTTGCATTTGAGGATCCGGTATGGCGTTAGTTGTGAAAACTGGTCGTGCCTGATAATCGGAGAAGATTTCGGATTTGATACCTTGAACAACATCGTTACCGCGTCTTGCGCCGTTAGTCGCCCTTGACCAGCCTTCTTGAGCGTGTCGACTAGTTGCGGCTTGTGCGTCCGAGATACCTCGTTGCCCGCGTTCGGCAGTAAAATCGGTCATATTCCGGAAGCCGTAGGATTTTCGGCTTGGGTAGCTGTCAATGCTCAAATTCGCTGGTTGAGTTACGGTTTTATTCGAGCGAGCTTGTTGATTTCTGCCTTGAGATTGCGGCTGAATGATTCCCGATTCGTCGAGTCGCCCTTGGGTTGTCCTCATTGCTATTTGCGGCAACTCGTGTCGAGTATTTAACCTTACCATCATCATGGTTATTCCCTCCCTTCAATAAATTTTCCTGCCTGTCGTCGAAATTTTTGCCGAGAATGAAAATCCCAAAAACAGCAATAGACGGCAACGAAAAGCCTCGTTGACGCCTGCAGGTTAGGTTTATTTAGCTTTCAAAGAT
This sequence comes from Quinella sp. 1Q5, assembly GCA_014764605.1. GTDB lineage: Bacteria > Bacillota > Negativicutes > Selenomonadales > Selenomonadaceae > Quinella. The sequence goes on from JACXWG010000047.1 coordinate 11,399, forward strand.
TAGAGATAATCGGCCAGTGACTGCGGAAGAATTCTTCCACCCAAAGACAAGGACAAGTTGTAAAGGGCGGTTTGTTGCATGAGTTTCGTTGCAAGCTGGGCAATGTCCGCGCCGCTCACGTTTGTTATGTCTTCGGTAATGTTGTCAGCTTGTCTATCAAGCATTGTCTCGACTTGATTATAAAGCTGTTGACGTGCGCCGATTTTTGTTTCCTGAACGAGCATCGTTGAATGGGCAACGTCAGCAACTGTCACGCCGTCGGAGGACATCCAGTGGAGATCGGCGTCATTGACTTTGGCACAAACGCAGAATAGTTCATTAAGCATTGCCGTCCCCGAAGCCTCGTTACCGGAATTGGCGTTATCGAAAATATCTCTGCCAAACATGGTCGCGCCCGTCGAATTAACAGTATCTGCGTTTGGGTCGGTCGCGCCATTGAGCTTAACCATAGAGATAAGGTTGTTATCGCCGTTGTAAGTAACGATATTCTGCTTAACCGTCTTGAAAGTGTACTCTGTGCCGTCGATTTTAATTCCCTTCACGCGAGGCGGGTTTTGGTCGTCGTAAGTGAACATATTGGACACTGAATCGGGAACGTCGCTTTGCTTTTGCAACAATCCTTGATTAGTAAAAGCGTCAGCCACTTGGAATTTATCAGCGGTACCAGCTATGCCCTTATTGAGGAGTGCCTTAACGTCAGTATCAGTTGAAGCTTTCGCCGCGTCAATGGTCGTGTAGCCGTGCGCGATAACTTCTTTATAGCCGCTAGTCATGAAGTCCTGCGTGTAAAGGTTGAAGTTTTCCGTGTCTAGGTAGTAGCTATTGCCCGCGTCGTCAGTCACCGTGAGCATTTGGAAAAGTTCGGTGTTGTAATCGGAGTCGGTGCCTTTGAAGAAGGCGGATTGTGACACGTCGAGATTTTTAGGTTGACCGCGGTCGTAAGTTTCAAGGGACATTTCAAAGGGTTTGGTCAAATCTTTTTGCCCTGCGAATAAATATCTGTCGCCGAGCTGAGTGTTTGATACGGAAACAATCTCCTGCATGTGCGCGAACATTTCTTTATGAATTGCGGCGAAATCATCTTCCGCCTTGTCGGAGTTCGCCGCTTGGACGGATTTTTCCTTCAACGTCTGCATCATTTCCGTCATATGAATCATCACGTCATCGGAATTCTTCATCCACGAAGACGCCGTCTTTATATTTTCTCGATACTGCGTGTTTTCGTTCTCGCTGACGTTGTAACGCAGGAGCTTGGAATAATTCATCGGGTTATCGCTAGCGCGGTGAAGAGACGAACCGTCCGCCTGCTCAAAAAGTTTGCCTTGTTGCTGATAAGCCTTATTGAGCGAGTTTTGATAGTTGTACATGAAATGCATACTGCCAATTCGCACGCCCATAAGAATCCCTCCTTAGTCTTAATTCCTAATTACCTACCGACGACGCCCGTTGAATTGACGAGCCTATCTAAGCATTCGTCCATAGCATTTAGGCAACGAGAGCAGGACGCAAATCCTTTTTGGAATTTAATCATGTTGGTTAGTTCTTCGTTCCAATCGACGCCGGAAGTTGAATCGCGCCAATTTGTAATCTGCGTCATGATAGCTTGCAAGCCGTCATAATTTACGTCGGTTGAGTAGGCGTCAATGCCTAAAGTCGACATAGATTTTTGATATAACGAATTAACGCTAAGCGTTGTAAGTGCCGTTGCGTATTGCTGGTTGCCGTTAGCGTCGAGAATTTCATTGCCGTTTAAGTCGCGAAGAACCATTTTCTTAGTAAACGTGGGGGCATTGTCGCTGAAGATGAGAGCATTGGCTTTACCGTCGCTGACAATCGTGTCCTGCGAAATGTTAAAAAGTTCGCTAAGATAAACTGCGTTGGTGCCGTCGCCGGTGCGTTCGTTCCAAGGTTTAATTTTGTAATCGCGGCTGATATTACCGTCTGCGTCCGTTGTTTCAATGACGTCATAACTTGTTGCCGCCGCAATGTAACGGTCGCCGCGATTCTCAGCGAATTTTGCATTGACCTCCAGCTCGGAAATAATCTTCACACCGCTTAAAAGTTTGTCTTCGGGAGCAAGGCTGTCATCGTCTTTGTAGAGATAATTTTTATTGAAGTCGGCATCGTAGCGGTATTGATAGTTTATGTTACCTTGACCATAGAAATTAATCGTATCGGGCACGGTATCGCCATTTGAATCTACTTTGCTGTTGCCGTCCATATCCCAACCTTGCTTGTGCTGTTCGTTAAAGGCTGTGAGCATAAAGCTTGCAATGTCCGCCAACTTGTCGATATAAGCTTTGTCCTCAGCAATAGAATCAAATCGAGCCTTAAGGATACCGTTTTGCGGCGTGAAGACGAGATTGCTTTCCTTGACTTTAATGTTGTAGTCGGTGATTCCGTAGTCGGTGCCATATGCACTGGAAGAAACGCCGTCGCTCATCACGAGATGCGCTCTCGTAGGTCCATTGATTAAAGTGACGCCGCCCGAATTAATCTGATAAGTTCCGTTTGCATTTTCCGAGAAGGAGACATTCATATAATTAGACAGCTGGTCAACGAGCAAGTCGCGCCTATCGCGTAAATCGTTAGCTGTCGCGCCTGTGACTTCCTGCGCGGAGATTTGCTTATTGAACATGACGATTTCATTGAGAATATCATCGACTTGCTTAATCTCTGACTTAAGGTCTTCGTATTCGGAACGAATCTGTTCTTGAAGTTCAGCCGTAGCCGTCTGCAAGAGGTCGCTTAAGTTTCTACCCTGCTCAATGACATGAGTTCGCGAAGAGGCATTAGAAGCATTTGTTGAGAGGTCAACCCACGACTGATAAAATTTATTCAACGCCGATTCAATTCCCAAATTCTGACTGTCATCGAAAATCGTTTCTAGCTTGTCATAATTGACTGCCATCGTCTCGTAATATTTTTGCGAAGGATTTTCGTTGCGATACTGAATGTCAGCATAGACATTGCGGGCGCGTTCGACTGCCAGAACATCGACGCCAGTACCAACTCGAACGCCGCCATGCAAGCCGCCGCGTTCCTCGCTATAAGTCGTCGCCAAGGTGACTGTTTGCCGGGAATAACCTTCCGTGCCCGCGTTAGTTATATTGTGTCCGGTGGTGTCTAACGACAGCTGATTAGCCATAATGCCGCGCACCATCGTATTTAGTCCAGAAAATGTTGCTCGCATATCCTTATCCCTTCTTTCCTTTCCTTAGATGTTAGCCTCGAACATGCGCCGCGTCCGTCGGGAGTCCGTTTTAGCTTCTGCGCCGTAAGTGTCACTTGCTGAAGTCCTTGCTAAAATGTTCAAATTGAATGCGACGTAGTCTTGCCCCTTCTGCAAAAGTAATTTGAGCTTCGCCGAACGGTTTTTAAGTTGCGCCTGCGCGTTGGCTGTCTTGGTTAGGAGTTTCTCTGCTACGTCGCGTTTGATTCCTTTATCCTGAGCGGCAATATATTCCGCGAATGACGACGCCCCTACACGCCTTAGGAAATCCTGCGCCTTGTGCTCGTTCTTTGATAGGTCGCGTACTGTCGTTTCGATTTTGCTAACGGACTCTTGCACGTCGGGCGAGTTGCTTTCTATGATTTTAATCAACTCGTCGAACAGTTCGGGCAAGTGAGCACACAGCACCGCTTGTTCGCGTAAAATTTTAATCGTCTCGTCCATAGCCAAACCCTCAAGCCTTGAAGTCGAAATTCTTCTGATGAGTGACGACGCCCGCGCCCTTGCCGGAATAAGTCGGCTCGACTGCCGCTCCGCTCAATCTGTTCAGCTGACCTTGCACGGCGTCCAATGCACATTGCGCCAGAACTTGATTATTGTTGCGGATTGTCAAAGCCTTGTCGACGTTCTTGCTTAGTCGTTCGTGCAGTTGAAGCAACTTCTTTTCTGCGGCAAGCGTCGGAGCCTTCCGATAAAAATCCTTAGCCGAAGTCGTCTCGTTTAGCGTCTTATCCGACTTAGACAAGTTCTTTAGAATTTCTACGCGCCTTTGCTCTAGCTTTTGAATCTTTGCCGCGAGGAGTTGTTCAGCGTCTAGGAGGTTTGAAAGCTCCTTCATGTCGATAACGACAAGTGCGCTACGTTTTTTTTCTCCGAGAGTCGCCAATCTGTCATAGACTTCGCCGAGCTTGTCGAGCGTTTCAATCAAATTTTGCCACATGTCTGCCGCCTCAAAAACGATTCATCAGAAGACTTGCCGCAAGCTTATCCGCCGAGATGAAATATTGCCCCGAAGAAATTTCTTGCTGAAGCCGATTGACTTTATCTTCGCGGACTTCGGATTCATTCTTGAGCTTGTTGAGCAAATCGCTAAAACTCTGAGCCTCTTTGGACGGAGTAAACGCATCGGACTTTTGCACGCTGCGAACGTAGTTTGCAGGGTTTGCGTATCTTGCCGCCGCCACGTTTGAATAATAATTCGAGGACGAATTCACGTTGTTTACAATCATGACTTTCACCACCTGATTTAGTTGCGTCCTTGCAGTTTTCTGTTTGTCTTCCTTGTTTGCCTATATATCGAAAAAACTTTTTGGCAACTTAAAGCTTAGCGGATGAATTGTTCTATAGCTTTATTCAGGCGTTCAATCTCGGCGGTGTCTCCAGTCTTCACGGCGTCAACGATGCAATGCTCAATATGATCCTTCAAGATGATTCGTCCGACAGCTTTAATCGCGGCGTCGACGGCTGACAGCTGAATCAAAACTTCGGAGCAGTCTCGCCCATCTTCAATCATGCGCTTCGTTGATTCTAAGTGTCCGATTAGCCGCGCCATACGATTTAAGACTGCTTTGGTCTGCGTGTGCGTGTGGCTGTGTCTAATTATCGTTCCGTCTTCTAGTTTGTGTTCGTGTTCTTGCATAAGCTCTCTCCTTTTTGCCAAAATTTTATTTTATGCGGGCGAGTGCGTCAAGCTTGACGGTGCGATAAAAATTTGCTACAGTGCCCGCGAGGTGATTAGCATGGCAAAACCGAATATCGCAGGCAAGTTGAAGAACCTAGCCCGTGAACTGAAGGAAGGGGAAAACTCCCAAGGCGGCGTCAAGAAACTCGGCGACAAGATAAAGCAGGGCACAGCGCACAAGAAAGAATCGACCGACGGCGGCAAGGCATCGGGGCGCAAAGCTTAAAAAAAAGCGGTCTCACATTGTGGGATCGCTTTTGAAGTTTATTCCGCTCAAGATAATTTTTCTTCATGGGCGGCAAAGGCGTTGTGACTGTGGATTGATTCAAAGTTCTCGCATTCGACCTCGAACGCCGATAAGTTTTCCACACGTCGCAGAGCAATTACCACGTCGCGGAGAATGTCTTCTACGAACTTTGGATTTTGATAGGCGGCTTCGGTCACAAACTTTTCGTCCTCGCGTTTGAGGAGCGGGAAAATTTCTGCTGAACCTTGCGCCTCGATTAGTCGGACAAAACTTTTAATCGATACGTCGGCGGCAATCTCCTTAAACGTCAGCTTGACTCGGCAGACGGATCGTTGATTGTGTGCTCCAAACTCTGAGATTTCCTTACTGCACGGACAAAGCGACGTGAACGGCACGCTTAAGCCCAAAGTAAATTTCATGTGTTCGCCGCGAGTTAATTCGCCGTTGAATTGACAATCGACAGCCGACAAGGAAAATTTTTTGGACACGGGCGAAAACTTTTCCACGAAAAACTTAAAAGCAATCGTTATCGTCGCAAAGTCAGTTGATAGCTTCTCCAGCGCGTCAAGCAAAATTTTTTCTACGTCAGGAATTGTTATTGGGCGTTGTGTCCAGTTCGTCAAAATTTCTGTGAGGCGGCTCATATGCGTCCCGCGCAGGTTGTCGGCGAGTGCAACTGTGAATCGAACTTGAGCGGCGACTTGCTGAACACTTCCGCTATCTGAAATAAAAAATGGCAGGTGTACTTTCGTTACGCCTGTCTTTTGTATTTTAATGCCGCGACTGTCGGGCTGATTCTGTACGTCGATCATCATGAATTTTATCGCCTCAACTTGTGAAATTTTTTCAA
>JACXWG010000111.1 GCA_014764605.1 Quinella sp. 1Q5
GGCGGCAGGACGACGCGCAACACTTGCGGGAAGATTACATATCGCATCATCTGCCAATGCTTAAGCCCCAGAGCCTTAGCCGCTTCGTATTGCCCGCGTGGTATCGCTTGAATGCCTGCGCGGAAGATTTCAGCGAAGTAAGCCGCGTAGTTTAGTGTGAACGCTAGCAGAGCCGCCGCCACGTCAGGCAACATGATTCCGACCATAGGCAACGCGAAGTACACGAACAACAGTTGCAACATAAGCGGCGTCCCACGCATTATCCAAACGTAGAACTCCATGAGGTACCTAAGCGGCGCGAAACTCGAAATCCTCCCTAACGCCGCCAGTGCTCCAATCGGCAAGCTCAAAATTAAAGTCACGAAGAAAATCTCTAACGTGACCTCCGCCCCTTCCAAAATGAGGAGCGTCATATCGAAAAGTTTTTCCATAACAGATATTCCCTAACTCCCGTCTTGCGACGGCGGTCACTGTTCACAAATTAGTAATCGCCGATTATTTTTTGCCTTTAATCAAATCAGCCCCAAACCATTGCTTGGAAATCTTTCCTGCGGTGCCGTCCTTAACCATCTCATTGAAGACGCCTTGAACTTTATCGCGCAGTGCAGTGTCGTCTTTGCGGAAGGCAATACCAAATTGACTAACTGGACCAATCGTCACGTCGAGAGCGTCGAACTTGTCGCCCTGCTTGCTCATTGCATAACGCCCAACGATTTCATCGCAAACCAACGCATCGATTCTGCCGTTCTCTAAGTCCATGAACGCACTAACGTAATCGCCATAAGTCTTGAACTCTTTAAAGCCCGCCTTGAGTCCTTCAGCCTTATCAATGTAAGCCTCGGCAGTGGAGCCGGCTTGCGTGCCTACAGCCTTGCCCGCGAGGTCGGCTTCAGCCTTAATGCCTTGGTCGTTGCCCTTCTTCACGAAGACGATTTGACGATTGTCCATGTAAGGTTCGCTGAAAAGCATATTCTCCTGACGTTCGGGCGTGATGTCCAAACCGTTCCAGATAATGTCGATGCGTCCCGATTTAAGCTCCGCCTCTTTGCTGTTCCAATCGATAGCTTTGAATTCGACTTCGGAGCCAAGACGCTTAGCCGCCTCTTTAGCAAGGTCAACGTCGAAGCCGATAATCTCGTTTTGCTCGTTCTTGAAACCCATCGGCGCGTATTCGTCGTCGAGTCCGATTACAATCTTTTTAACTTCTTTGGAGTCGCCGCCGTCAGTCTTAGCTGGCTCGCCTCCGCCGCCGCAACCGGTAATTAACAGAGCAACCGCGCAGATTGCCACCAAAAATTTTCTCACCTGCAATACTTCCTTTCACTAAAAAAATTTTAACAAATCGCGTTGCATTATACTTTATCGCTAAAGTCATTGCAAGCGTTTGAAAAAAATGAAAGCAACTGTCCGTTGCTTCCTGCAAGAGCTTAACCATTGCGCTTAATTAAATCGGCATTGAACCATTTCTCCGAGATTTTCTTAGCCGTGCCGTCGTTAATCATCTCGTCGAAGGTCTTTTGAACTTTATCTCGCAAGGCGACATTATCCTTGCGAAAACCAATGCCCGTCTCGGCGATACTTCCTATCCTTACGTCGATTATTCTTAGTTTATTGGGATTGCTGTTCATCTCGTAGCGGGCGATAAGTTCGTCGCAGACGATAACTTCAATCTCGTCGTTCTTGAGAGCCGCAATCGCCTCGCCGAATTTGCTATAAGTCTTGTATTCCTTAATACTGCGTTTAAGGTCTTCATTCTGATTAATGTAATCGTCGGAAGAGGAGCCGGCTTGCGTGCCAACAACCTTGCCTTCCAAGTCGTATTCGGAATGAATATCTAAATCATCGTCCCGCTTAACTAAAACTATCTGGCGGTCGTCCATGTAAGGCTTGCTGAATATCATATACTCCTTGCGTTGGTCGGTTATGTCCAATCCGTTCCAAATCATGTCGATACTGCCGGAAGTTATCTCCGTCTCTTTGTTGTCCCAATTAATCGGCTTGAATTCAACCTCAGCATTCATACGCTTAGCCGCCTCTGTGGCAAGGTCAATGTCAAAGCCAACCAGATTGCCCATCTCATCGTGGAAACTCATCGGCGCGAAATCATCATCAATGCCGATAACAAGCTTATCAATGCCATAAGAATTACTACAACCCGTCAACATAAAAATCATTAGCATAAGCGGTAAAAAAATTTTCTTCACCAAAAACGCGCCGCCAGAAGCCCCCGCCTTTAGGCGGGGGGAGGAAGGCGGCATTCGCTTCCTTTCTTTTTAAATTTTTGATACAATCCTCCGCGAATGGAGGTGAGAAATTTTGCTCTATACACTGAAAATCCGTCTTTATCCGTCGCCCGAACAAGCCGCGCAACTTCTTCGCACTATGGAGCGTTTCAACGACGCTTGCAACCTCATCAGTCAAATTGCTTTTGACAACAAAACCTTTGGCAAAACTATCTTGCAAAGGCTCTGCTATTATCAAATACGCAACAAGTTCAAACTGTCGTCTCAAATGGTTGTTCGCGCTATTGCCAAAGTCTGTGAATCCTATTCCGACAAAAAGAAGCGCGAGAATCAGCATACCTTCAAACCACACGGCGCGATTGTCTACGACGACAGGATTTTGACGGTTAAATCAATCGACAAAGTATCAATCTTGACTCTTGACGGACGAATTTTCGCTCCGATGTCTGTTTGCCAATATCATGCACGTATTCTTGATAAAGCTTTGCGAGTTCGCGGGCAAACAGATTTAGGCTGTATCGACGAGAAATTTTATTTGTTCCTCGTCGCCGAATGTGCCGATGAACCTGAAACTATAACCAAAGATTTTCTCGGCGTCGACTTAGGCATTGTCAAAATTGCAACGACTTCTGACGGCGAATTTTATTCCGGCTCCAAAGTCAAAAATATTCGTCGACGTTATTTCAGATTGCGGCAAAGGTTGCAAGCCAAAGGCACGAAGTCAGCCAAGCGAAAACTTAAGCAACGTCGTCGCAAAGAATCAAGATTTGCTACCGATGTCAATCATTGTATCTCGAAAAGATTAGTTGAAGTCGCAAAAGGCACCCAACGCGCCATTGTTCTTGAAGACCTTAAGGGAATTCGTCAACGGGCAAGAAAAGGCACGCGGCAAACGGTTTGTAAGACAATGCGACAAGCTCTGTCATCGTGGAGTTTCTATCAACTGCGCCAATTCATTGAGTATAAGGCGCGGGCGGCGGGAGTATTGGTGATTTATGTTGACCCGCGCAACACGTCGCGCACTTGCTCAAAATGTGGACACGTTGATAAGAAAAGCCGAAGAGACCAAGAGCACTTTGTCTGTACGGCGTGCGGACACGCGCTGAACGCAGACATCAATGCCGCGCTGAATATTTCGAGGCGCGGGGCTGCCGTCATACAGCCAAACGTGGCGAAATCTGCTTGATTTTAGCTACAAGCCCCTGCCTTTAGGCGTGGGGTTTATGACCCGAAAGGAGGATAAAAATGAGTTTGTTTTACCTGAAGGCTCTGCAAGGGGAAGAACCTTACGCGAGCTGGTACGGGCTATCGAAGCCGGTGAACATTGAAGTAACGGTGACGATAACCGAGGACGAGGACGACGATTACGAGTTGGTAAAGGCTCCGGCGTGCTCGAAAAGCTGGAGTGCGTGCCACGATTGCCCCAAGAGCGGGACGCTTGAATGCACTTACATAAAAGAATTGATTGAGGAGGAAGACGATGAGTAAGAAGAAATTGACGGCGGAACAGGTGCTGTATTGCAGGGAGCACTACAAGCCGGGGTCTGCGGAATATGGACTGAGACCATTGGCAGAGAAGATGGGCGTAAAAGTAGACGTCATCAAAGACTTAGTGCACGGTGAGACTTACAAAGACGTAGGCGGGCCGATACGTTCGACAGTGGAGCGAGTGCCCGCCGAGGTCAAAGCGATATTAGCCGCCGCGCCCGACAAGCTCAAGGAATTAAGCGAACGCTACGGCATCACGGAGGAACGGTTAGCGCAATTCCTGCCCAAAGTGCGGCGGGCGAAGATAACCGACGAGGTCAAAGCGGCAATCCTTCGGGAATATGAGCCGTACAGCAGGGAATATGGGCGCGAGGCATTAGCGGCGAAGTATGGCTTATCGGCGTCGGCAATCGGAGTCATTTTGAAGGACGCGCCGCGCAAAGAACGGGTCAAAGTAGCGGACTACTTAAAGGAAGCGATAATCGAGGCGGCGGACGACGGCTTATCAGTTAAGGCGTTGGCGGAGCGGTTCAGCCTGTCGCGACCCGTGATAAAGTCGATACTCACCGAGGCGGGGATAGAGGTAAAGCGGCGGCGCGTGGACGAGGAGACCAAATCCGAAATCATCGCGGCGTATCAGTCTGGCAAATCGCTTAGGGAATTGGAAGAGATTTACGGGGTCAATCGGGCGACGATGGCGGATTGGGTGCGTGGACTCAAGCCCCCTAAGCCCAAAAAGGAACTCACGCAGGAACTTCGCGAGCAAATTTATCGTTATCATTCGCAGGGCTATGGCGCCACGATTATTGCCAAGACGGTTGGCATCAGTCAGGGCATAGTCCGCAAAGTCATCGACGGAGAGTTATAATCATGACAAAGAACGCGAAGCTCGCTTACAAGGCGTTAATGAAAGTTTATCCCTTCACACTTGATGACTTGCCCGGCGAAGAGTGGAAACCTATTCCCGACTGGCAAGGCTATGAAGTCTCCAATTTCGGGCGCGTCAAGTCCTTCAAAACCAAGCCGCGAATCATGAAGCCCGCGTTCGACAAAGGCGGTTATTTGCAAGCTGTGCTTAGTGAAGATGACAAGGCAAAATTTTTTCGCGTCAATCGGCTCGTGGCTCTGTGCTTTATTCCCAACCCTGAAAACAAACCACACGTCAACCACATTGACGGAAACAAATTCAATAACCACGTTTCCAATCTTGAATGGGCAACGCCAAAAGAAAATCAAAGACACGCCGCTAAGCTCGGTTTAATCAAATCGGGTGCGGACAACTACCAGGCGGCTTTTACAAACGAACAAGTTCTTTATCATTCGCGCCGTAAAACCCCTAGTTTTAGCTATGGGGATATAAGCCGCACGATTGAAAAAAATATTTTACGCGTCTATAATGTGGAAAACTTTTTTGATAAGAGGTGATAAG
>JACXWG010000008.1 GCA_014764605.1 Quinella sp. 1Q5
CAGAAAGCGATGCGAATGTGCTGCCCCGGGAAAGTGAGGCAGCGGATGTCGCAGAAGCTTCTTCGAAGGATGGCCAGACAGCGGATACTGCAGAGGCTTCTTTCAATAAAGGCCAGGCAGAACAAAATGATGAGACTCTATGGGAACAGGCAGGAGCTCTGGAGAACTCCGGGACCGGAGATGACCTGAGCTTTGGCACCAGCTGCAAGGTGACTTTCCTTGTAGAGGATGAAGTGTACCAGACAATTCGGGTTCCCTTTGGCGGCAGCCTGGAAACGCTTCCCGAGGTTCCGAAACGGGGGACAGATTACTGGGAATGGGATGATTTTGACCGGGAACACATCTTTCAGGATCAGTCCGTGAGCGGCGCTTATCACAGAGCGACGACGACCCTCGCCTCAGGCGGTGATGTCCCGGACTGCCTGGTGGAAGGAATCTTTTACAAAGGGCAGACGCTTACGGTGGAGCCATACCGACCGGAGGAAAGCCCTGTTTCCACAGAGTCGATTGCTGAGCTTCTGGAAGACCAGCTTCACAGGGGGAAGAGCCGGAATGAGAAGGAAGCTCCTGATGAGGAGGAAGCCCCTGATGAGAAGCTTCCGGCTGAAACGGAAACGGAGCCTTCCGGCAGCAGGATTTCCCGGGCAAAGGAGAAGATCAGGCAGGTCATTACCGACCGGCTGACAGGCCCTCTGATCGATGCCCGTACCCTATCGGTCAATGACTACGAGGATGACCTCACGGTCCGGGCAAAGCTGCAGTCCGGGGGGAGGCTGTTCACAGCCGCTCCCGGAGCATCCCTGCAGGAGACAACGTATCGAAAAGATGGGAGTTATATCGTTTTTCCATTGCCAAACAACGGGTCTTATGCCTATTATGAGACAGTCAGGCAGGACAAGGATATGCGCTGGAAGATCTACGCCGTGTGCGGCGGCAGCGTGGGCGCGGTGCTCCTTCTGGTGTTTCTGATCAGGAGGCACAGGAGGAAGAAGGGAAAGAGATGACGTATGACGGTATTCTGTACGATCCTTGGGACGGGCTGCATTCTGTACTATCTGGTGCTTGCCCTGTATGCGGGGCCGGCCTTCAATTTCGGATGGTTCTGGCTGGCGGTGGGAGCAGCCTTTCTTTTGGCGGCTATTCTCAGAAGGTTTCCTGACAGGATGCCCATGGTCTGGATCTCCAGAATCCTGCTTGTGTGCCTTGCGGCGGGATTCATCGTTCTTGGCGTTATGAGCGCGTTTGTGATCAGCGGCATGCATACAACCGCGCCGGAGGGGATCCGGACGGCGATCGTTCTCGGGGCGCAGGTGAGAGGAACCAGGCCGTCCCTGGCGCTTGCCAGAAGGCTGGATGCAGCGGCTGCCGCCCAGGAAAGTGCACCGCCTAAGGTACCCATGACCCTGATCCTGTCCGGAGGACAGGGACCGGGAGAGGAGATCTCCGAAGCGGAGTGCATGTGGAATGAGCTGACCGCGCGCGGGGTCGATGAGAAGCTTTTGAAGATGGAGGATCAGTCAACATCGACTTTGGAAAACCTCCAGTTCAGTGACAGGCTGTATGGGCCTTTGCCGACGATGACGCCGCGGAAGAGTATGCTGTTTTCGACAGTGCCGCGAATCTCACAGCCGTTAGCGATAAGCGAATTCTTAACGTTGGAAGTTTCTTTGTACTGAACGGGAACTTCGTCCTTGACTTTGGTAAATATCGGGCGGTCGTTGTTCATGAAGAGTTCTTCCCAAACTTCGGGCTTGAGGCAGTCGCGGTTGGCTTCGTAATATTCCATCGTCGAGTTGATATGGGCAACGTAGCCTTCGTGCTTGTACGCGCTGATTTTGAATTCATGCGCATGACGAATTAAAGCATCAAGGAGGAAGTCTTGCCCGCCGCGTTCATAGGTCGAACGGACGAGATAAGCGAACGTCGGGACGGGCATGAGGTATGCGCCCATAACGTCTTTTTGCCCAGCTTTGATTGCGGGAACTTCGGCGAGGTCAGTTACGATACCATTGGTGCTGGTTTCGATAACGACGCTCTTGCCGTCGCGGTCGGTCTGCGCCTTGGAATAAACCATTGTAATATCCGCGCCGCTCTTCTTGTGGAAGTCGACGACGTTTTCAAAGTCAATGTTGTAAATGTAGCTGGCGTTGGTCAAGAGGACGTATTGTCTGCCGCTGAGTTCTGCGAAGTCGAGGTTAGCGTAAATGTCTTTGAGGTCGCCCTTGCGTGAATCGTTATCGGGCAGAGCCGCAGGCAGATAGGTCAAGCCGTCACGACGACGAGCCAAATCCCAATCTTTACCGGAGCGGATATGGTCGAGGACTGCGCGGGAGAAATCGGGCAGAAGGAGACCGACTGCGCTTATCCCCGAATTAACCATGTTAGAAATAGCGAAGTCAACGAGACGATAGCGACCTGCAAAGGGCAGAGCCTCAACCGCACGAGTCGCAGCCAATTCTCTAATCAGACTGTTGCCTTCCTGAAGATTTATGATCCCCACTACTTGTTTCAATTCAAAGCACCTCCTGAAGTGCAGACGATTTCCAAATTAAGCGTTGGTATTGTTCGCACCGACGACAGCAGCTTCGGGAACGACGAAGATTTCGCCTTCCTTACCTTCGACCCTTGCGCCCGATTTGATGACTGCGTCTTGAGCGATAATCGCATAATTGACGATTGCGCCTTCTTCGATAACAGCCGACGGCAGAACAACCGAGTTGGTGACCTTCGCGCCTTTGCCGACGCGCACGCCCTGGAAGATAACGCACTTATCAACGTCGCCTTCAATCTTCGCGCCCTCGTTAATCATGGACTGCTTAACGGAAGCATACGGTCCGACGAAATGCGGCGGCAGTGACGGATTGGACGAGAAAACTTTTTGGTCGCCTTTGAGGTCAAACGGCGGCTGGTCTTGGAGAAGATCCATATTTGCCTGCCAGAGACTTTCAATCGTTCCGACATCTTTCCAATAACCGTCAAAAGCATAGGAGAACATGCGCGAGCCGTCCGCGAGCATTTTCGGAATCAAGTCGTTGCCAAAGTCGTGCGTCGAATCTTCTTTAACGCCGTCTTCTTCGAGGTACTTCTTAAGGAAAGGTTTCGAGAAAATGTAAATTCCCATCGAGGCGAGATTGGATTTGGGTTCTTTCGGCTTTTCTTGGAACTCGGTAATGCGTCCAGTCTCTTTATCGGTGACCATGATACCGAAGCGCGGAGCCTCATCCCACGGAACCTCGAAGACGCCGATTGTAACGTCAGCATTGTTCATCTTGTGAGCTTTGAGCATCCACGAATAGTCCATTGTGTAGATATGGTCGCCGGAGAGAATCAGGACGTAATCGGGGTCGGCAAGGTCGATGAAGTTAAGATTTTGATAGATAGCGTCCGCCGTGCCGCGATACCAATCCGCGCCCTTTTCGCGAGCATAAGGAGGAAGAATGAATACGCCGCCGCCCGTGCGGTCGAGATCCCACGAGCTACCACTGCCCAGATAGTTATGAAGTTCGAGCGGCTTATATTGAGTGAGCACGCCAACTTTTTCGATACCCGAATTTGCACAGTTAGAAAGCGGGAAGTCGATGATGCGATACTTTCCGCCGAACGGAACTGCCGGCTTCGCAACGGTTTTCGTCAAGGCCTTGAGGCGGCTACCCTGCCCGCCGGCCAATATCATTGCCAAGCACTCTGTCTTTCTCATAGAATAATCCCCCCTGAACGAAATACAACCTTAAACATTTCCGAAGCAAGGCTTCATTGGCTCTGCATTTCTACGCGCCGTTAGTTTTTCCTGCCAAAACTTTCAGAAAAAAATATTTCTCCTTAGCATTTATCTAAGCACATATCACGAATCATATTCACGCCTTCTTGAGTTGCTGAGAAAAGATTTGCAGTATCACAATCAACACCGCGCCGATAATTGCTCCTGGGATTAAGCCGTCAAGTCCGCGCATAAACGACATAAAAATTGGTGTGCGCATGTGAGCGAACGTCTCGACCATGGAGCTTTGACCTATCGTCGCCGCCATGACTAGTGCAAAGCAAATCAACTTCGGGAACTTCTTTAGAAAAGCTGTCATTGCCAACATAAACGCGGGGTGCCCGAAGAAAATTTCTTTCGAGCGTGGGCGGGCGTAGAAGGCTTGCTCAAGCAGTGCACGGATTTTTATTTCCAGCCCCGAAACCGGCATTCCTGACGTATGACCGCTCCTTGCAATCAAAACTACGAACGCTCCCAACACAATCATCAACGCGAGCAAGGCTTTGACGCTGACGGATTTATCAAGTAGCTCTTTTATTTGCTGAGTGGCGGGGACGTTCTGTCTTACCTCGTCGACGATATTAAACCTCTGCAAGAACGCCACGCCGACTAACACTAGCGGCAGGATAAAGGTTAATTTTATGCCGCGGAAGATTTCAAACTCCAAGAAATACGACACGTCCGATAACGCGCCCGACAGATACGCCGCGCCCGTCATAGACATTACGCCCGTAACTAACAGTGCAAAGCCCGAAATCCAAATCAGTTGCAAAGTCGATAAGTTATCTTTGAGCCGCATTGCCCGATTCTGTACGCGGATTTTGTATTGAATCACTCGGAGCAAGTCGAGTTGCCAGATTATCGCCAAGGCGGGGAATAAGTTTGCACTCATGAACGCCGCAAGCAATCTGACTTTGCCGCCTGCGCCCATTAAGATTGGTGCCGCCGCGATTATAGCTAACACGACAAATAATTGCAGTTGGAATTTTCGATTGCGATTGAGTCGACGCGAGATTAGCGACAAGTAAAGCACGCCCGCTGCCACGACGCCGACTATCACCAGTGCCCTAAGGATAACGTTCGGATAGTAATTGTCGAAGGTGCTTGCCTTGCCGAAAGTAAAGCCGTCGTGTTCAAGAACATCATGCACTGCGCGGAAGTATTTCAAGTTCGTTTCAAGCAAAGTCATTTCGGGTTCGGGCTTCTCGTAGATACGCAGAAGGTTGATTCGGATATTGCGTTCCCTGTCTGTGGTCGACCAACGATTAATCGCCGTTCGCATGTCAAGCTTGGGTTGTTCGTCCTTTGGAATGGCGTAGAGGCGTGCGACGTGGTTTTTGCCGATTGTGTTTGCTAAGTAGTCCATGCCCAGTTGCGGATAAAACTTTAGTTGCGTGAAATGCTCAATCACGCCAAAAGTCAGATTGCGTTGCTTGAAATTTTTAGCCGTCAAGTCAAGAAAATTCGACGCGCCCAGAACCTCCGGACCGTCGAAGACAATTTCAGATATGGGATAATGTTCAATCCTGCTGAAGAAGAATTGCACGTTCTCGGCGGTGCACTTCTGGAAGTTCATCGGGCGGGCAAGGATATTAAATCCGGCGGCGCGGGCTTTGTTCATCTCGTCGTGCGGCAAGCCCAAAGGCATCTTCATTAGCTCGCCGAATTGCGCTTTGACTTCGATGACTTCAATCCCACCGACGGAAAAAATTTTAACGCGCTCGTTGCCTAGCCTCTGAAAAAGTGCTTCTTTAGTGTCGTAATAACTTTCCAAGTCGCCGCCGATAACGTAAACCCACTTCGGAGAAATTAGGTCAAATTCAATCGTTTGCCGCCAAAGTTCGTTGTTAAGCGTGCCGCTCTGATAGTTCGCTAAGATTTCACTGCCCGCCAAAGCGAACACTTTTCCTGAACGGGTGAGCTTCTCCAGCGACGAATCATAAATCGCAAGGGACGTTATGCCCGCCTCCTTGACTTGCTTTAAAACGTCTTCAAGCTCTAGTCCTTCGCGTTCGGCTAGGTCAACGATGTTCTGATAATCAACCGCCATATCAACCTGCATGTTCTCCGATTCGACGAAGTATCTTTGCCCGGCGATAATCAACGCGGCGAACAGTCCAATGCAGATGACGATTACAAGCGTCCTGTTATAAGCAAATTTTTTCATAACTCAATTCCGCGTCGCCGTGACGAACGTTTCACCCTCCCGCATGTCGACCGTCCTGAATTGCATACCGAACGGCATTTTAACTCGCTCCGTCAAGTTGAAGTCGTGCAGGAACTTATCGAGATTGACGCGGCGCAGGACGGCATTTTCAATGTTAAGGTTGTTCATTTGGAAGTAAAGGTCGCCGTCGCGGGCAACAATCTTTCCGCCGATTTGAACATCTGCTTCACGACCGAGGATTTTAATCTTGCCCGCCGCTCGAATCTCTTCAGGCTTCATGACAACTTGCGGGTCTTTTAACTGGTCAACCTTCTGCGCGAGAAAATCTCTTAAAGCGTCTTCCGTGATGACGCCGCTAAGCTCCAAACTGCCAGCCGACTTCAAGACGAGATTGGTACGCTCATCACGGCTTATGCCGTCCGTCGGAAAGAGAAGCTCCTTAACGTCAATGTGAATCGTCGTGCCGTCCAGCACCGCCTGTTTTAGTTGAAGGTCGCCTATTGTGGCGTTGTCGGCTGTGCAGTGAATCCTATCGACGTAGCCCAAAGAAATCTTTGCACTCGGCAGGGCGTCCAGCGTCAAGGAAACCTCCTGCGCCTTTGTCAGCTGAATGACTTTATCTTTAAGATAGTTCGTCAAGGCACGCGGCACGGCAAATTGAGCAAAGGCTCCGATTGCAATCAACAGGACGACTATCACGGCTAAAAATTTTTTCATCGTTAATACCTCAAATCTTGACGTTAGCTTTGGCGGCAAGGAAGGCGCGTATAAACGGGTCAATCTCTCCGTCCATGACAGCTTGAACGTTGCCAGTCTCCTCGCCCGTGCGAAGGTCTTTAACGAGCTTGTACGGTTGGAAGACGTAGGAACGGATTTGGCTACCCCATTCAATCTTCTTTAAGTCGCCCTCAAGCCCGGCAAGCTCCTGTTCCTTCTTCTCAAGCTCAAGTTCAAAGAGTTTAGCGCGGAGCATCTTTAAGCAACGCTCGCGGTTTTGGATTTGCGACCGCTCGTTTTGACATTGAACGACGATACCCGTCGGGATATGGGTCATGCGCACAGCGGAGGACGTTTTATTGATATGCTGCCCGCCCGCGCCGCTCGCCCTGTACGTATCAACGCGAACGTCCGCCATATTTATATCGACTTCGACCGCGTCATCAATCTCCGGCATAATGTCGCAGGCGGAAAAGGACGTATGACGCCTAGCATTTGAATCAAACGGCGAAATCCTAACCAAACGATGAATGCCTTTTTCCGATTTCAAATAACCGTAAGCGTTATGCCCTTTGACGAAGACCGTAGCCGACTTAACGCCCGCCTCGTCGCCGGGGAGCAAGTCAACCGTCTCAACCTCGAAACCGTGACGCTCCGCCCAACGCACATACATCCTTAAAAGCATTTGTGTCCAGTCTTGAGCCTCAGTGCCGCCCGCGCCCGCGTGCAACGTCAAGATTGCGTTGTTAGCGTCGTAGGGTTCACTTAGCATTATCTCCAATCGAAGATTTTCTAATCCCGACTCAATCGCCGCAATCTCCGAGGCAATATCCGCTTCCTGCGAAAGGTCTTCTTCTTCCAATGCCAGCTCCAAGAGTATCTGTGCATCGTCGAATTTCGTCCGAAGATTTTTATACGTCTCAATCCTCGACTTAGCGTCATTGAGTTCTTGGGTTATCTTCTGCGCGGCGTCAGGGTTGTCCCAGAAAGTTGGCTCGCCCATCTTGTATTCCAGTTCGGCAATCTTTTCTTCCTTGCGGGCAATGTCAAAGTGAATTCCCCATTTCGTTCAGCTTGTCGCGCAGGGCTACCAACTCCGCCTTCCTGTCCTCAAGCATTAAATCACATCCTTTTTAATCTTTATTTGTGGTCTTTGACTTTGTAAATAAGTGGCATCATCATTTTTCGTTAAAAACGTTTGCGCATAATCGAATGTCGTCAAGTTCTTTTTATCAGATTGAATCTTGATAGGTTTCAATTTGATTTGAATTGCATTGACCTTTTGCTCGTGCGAGTAAAGTGCTTCACCATTCTTAGCCCAAGGCGTCCACGTGCCGTCGAACTTGTGCATACGGTAGAGGATATCGAATTCCTTTGCGCCCGCCTCATCGAGCCGAATTCTCATGCCGTAAATCGGTTTTGATTTGCCAGTCGTGCCTGCCATTTCTGGTGCTAAGATTTCCTTCGACCAGCCTTCTTCCTCATTAAAATATACCGAGTAATAAACTTTGTGATTTGGATAATTAACTTTAATCGCTTGAATATCTCGCTGTTCTAGAGTACCACAAACTTGGTTCTCTATTCGCCATGCCCCCCAACCAGTTTTATTAACATGTGTAGAATATCTGAGCGATGGTTGGAATGTCTCCCAACGCGGTGGCATATTGCAAGAAACTATCAAATTCTCGCGTTTTTTGAGCTGTTCCATAAAGTCTTCAAGAATTGATTTGTAATATTCTTTTGATTTTGGTCTGACTATATAACCCTTGCTAATAAAATTATTAATGTACTGCAAAGAAGTTTTAAAATCATCTTCCTCATAACCGTTCCATTTATCGCCGAAGAAACGTTTCAACTGTTCGCTGACAAGAAAGAAATTTGGACCTTGACCAACGCTGGAATCTACCGCAAAAATCGACAACGTAGAATCAATGTAAATTGCATTAGCCTGATAAATTTGATTAACGCCCTTCTGAGCGTTAGTAAAACGAAAAGCTGAACGAGGAATGAGGATTGTTTCCGTTCCATTGCGCAAGAACATTGAGTTATGTGCACACGAACCGTCAGTTGAGGCAAAGCTTTCTACATTTATAAGGAGGTTGAGTTGCGCATCGAACGTCAGATTTTCGGGATAAAAAACATGGTAGCCTTTAGAATTAAAATATCCCGCCAACTTCTCTTCTCCAACTTGATATCTTTTGTAACCGAAATAAATTTTTTTGCTTGGCGTCGGCATCTGATTTTTAAGCGCAAAAGTCTTCACGCAATCAATTATCTCGCGAAATTCTTTCGTAAAGTATGGAACATTCCATGAGACATCAGGAAGAATAATTTTATCGAACTGTGTCGGTTGAGTAATCGGTTTAAATTTGTCAAAGTCGACTTCTAGAATCTCCAACAGACGATAAAAATTTCTGTTATCTCTTTGAAAAAAACTTTCGAATGGAACATACACAATAGAACAATCTTTGAATTCGCGCTTAAAATAGTCGCTCCTAAGAAACCAGAGGCGGCGAATATTGTCGGTAATGACGTGCCCCCAAGCATAAGTGAACATTCCAATGTAAATAACAGTTTCTGAATTATGTTGAATGGATTCGAGGGGAGGATTATAAACTTTGCAATATCCGTCACGTAAAGCACTGCTTTTGATAAATTCCCCATTGCTGTCGACGATGCCCCCAAAGCCCCACCAATCTCTCTCAGGTAGTCTTTTATGCGAAAGAATTGTGCCGTTTTCAATGATTTGAAAACCAAGCTTTTTATCGACAAAATAATTTTTGCCGAAGGACGGTTTTGCGACTTCGGGGTTGTAAAGATAATCTAAATTAACCATAAGCAACCTTCTTCTAAAATTTAGACATAAGCTTAGCGTTCTCGGCTGCCGATAAGCTCGGCGAAAATTTTTTCAAGGCGGTCAAGGTATTCTCTAAGGTATCAGCCAAGACCAACTCGACGCGCCCGCCCAATAGCCGCTTTGCTTGTTTGAAGACCAAGCGATAATCGGGACTGGACGACACTAAGACATAGCTTGACGCCAAATCCGAATGGGCCGCCCCGATTATTTCCGCCAAAGACGGCGACGACTCCTCCGAGCCAGCAACCAAGATTGAGGCTCCCGCATCTTGAAGTTTTTGCGCCTCGACTGAATCCTTAGCAACAGCAAGGGCGGCAACTTTCATTATAGCTTCGTGAAAAGGCAAGGCGTGTACTTCGCTCATATTGATTATCTTGACTTCTGACAATGGACCCCAACCGATTGCTTGCTCCAAAGTTGTGCCGACGTGATCTGTATGCAGGTGAATATCTAAGCCGCCGTGCGCCCGTTCGACAATTGAAAAGCTACTGAAGTCCCGCAGTTGCCGTTCAAGTTCAGGTAAATTCGCCTTAGGATTCTTTACACGCAAGCGCACGCAATACGGTCGCACCAAATCATTTCGCGGGTCGGGCATGTTCTTATGAGTTCCTAAACCGAGCGACAGACTCACGGCGGGCGATACAAAATTACCATCGATTCCTTTCAAGCAACCTTTCAAGAAGCTAAGCATGATATTTGCGCCTGCGTCGTTGAGCCCGATTACCTCGACTGCCGCCTCACCCGATTGAATTGCCTTGTACAGAATCTCGACTATCGGCACGCCGTCCCGCACCGCGTGATAGGCTCCTTTTGCTACTGCCTTTGCCACGGCGATAAACGGACTTTCCGGTTCTTCGGGGATAAGTCGTTGTGCGTAGAGTATTCCATATTGAAAAGCCTTGCCGAACTCCGAACCAGTCGCATCGTACTTGCCGACAAGCCCCGCGCTTATCCCGCGAAACATCTGGGCAAGAACGACGCCCGCATTGCCACGGGCCCCGAATACCGCCGCCGTTGAAACCCTGCGAGCAAGTCCTCCGATTGAATCATCTTTGGCATCGGCAAGAGGCATGACCGCCGCCCCCATCGTCCGTAAGATATGCGTGCCCGCCAATGTCCCTGCGCCGCTTAGCCCATTTATCGTTTCATATTCTAAAAGAAATTCACTGTACGCGCCAGCAACCATGCGCTTGAAATCTCCGCCTGTGATTACTTCCCTGCTTCCCGTCATGTCTACACCGCCTTTTTTACCTTGCTTGAAAGGATTATCTCCCTAATTCGCGAAGTAAACGCAATAACCTTTAATGCAAGGAGAAAATTTTATGGCAGATAAAATCATTGACGAGGAACTCAAGCCGCGACGCGGACGACCTAGGAAAGACGATAGCACTAAACGCGGGCGACCAAAGAAAGTCTCAACCGAGCTAAAGCCCAAGCGCGAACGACGGAAGATTGATTACAAGACGGACGGCAAAGAAAAAGTTTTTGCTTTGGACATAGGGACACGCTCGGTTATCGGGATTGTTGCTGAACAAGACGACGACGGGCAGATGAAGATTATCGCGACGCATAGGCTAGAGCATACAAGCCGCGCTATGCTGGACGGGCAGATACATGACGTGCCGCAAGTCGCTGAAGTCATCATACGCGTTAAAAATTTTTTGGCAGAACAAGTCGGCGAACTCAAGAGCGCGGCAATCGCGGCGGCGGGTCGTGCCCTGTACACCATGACCGCCGAGGCAACTCAAGAAGTCAACGGCGTCATCACCGATGAGGTTCAAAGCAGTCTGAACTTCGCCGCCGTGCAACTTGCTCAAGCTCAGCTAACGAACGAGAAAAAGATTGACGCTAAGATTTATTACTGCGTCGGCTTCAGCATCATAAGCTACGAGCTTGACGGCATCCGCCTTAAAAGTTTGGTCGGGCAACGCGGAAAGATAGCTAAGACAAAAGTTATTGCGACGTTCCTTCCGCGGCAAGTCGTCGATTCAATGCAAACTGCCTTGCACTACGCTGGACTTGAGGTCAGAGCTTTGACATTGGAGCCGATAGCCGCAATCAATGTCCTTGTCCCGCCGAGTATGCGTCACCTTAATATTGTCCTTGTCGACGTGGGCGCGGGTACCTCTGACGTTGCGATTACTAAGAACGGTTCCGTTATTGCTTATGGCATGGTTCCTTTGGCGGGCGATGAAGTCACCGAGGCTATCAGTCAACGGTTTCTGCTTGACTTCAACGTAGCGGAGGAAATTAAACGCAAGGCGACCAACGGCGAGGGAGCGACCTTCAATGACATACTCGGACGCCCCTACGATTTGACGGCGGAAGAAATCCTCATGCCGATTAATGAACACGTCGTGATGATTGCCAATGCCATTGCCCGAACGATTATGGAACTAAACGGCAACGACCCTCCGCAAGCCTTGCTACTTGTCGGCGGCGGCGCGTTGAGTCCGAACTTAAATAAACTCGTCGCCGAAGCCTTAAACATGCCGCAAGACCATGTTGCCGTTCGCAAGCCCGATAGGGTCGAAGGCATTAAGAACATTCCCGCCGCCCTGCAATCACCTGATGCCGCCACGCCGCTTGGAATTCTCAAGGTTGCGTTGACGGATACTTTCCACTTCTTCAACGTGACGATTAACGGGCAGGAGATTAACCTTTTCCACTTCCGCGAGCTGACTGTTGGCGACGCTATCTTGAGTGCGGGCATTGATTACAAGAAGTTCAACGGCAAGCCGGGATTGGGCGTGGGTATCACTCTTAACGGCGAGAAGAAATTTTTTGCAGGAACGATGGGAACGCTTGCTAAAGTCTTTGTCAACGATAAGCCCGCGACATTGGAAACACCGCTTGAAGATAACTGCCGCATAACGATTGAGGCGGGCGAGGACGGAGTAAGCGCACAGATTAAAATCGACGACATCATAGCAATCGAGCCGACATTCACAGTCACGGTTAATGGCAAAGAATTTTCCGTTGCGCCTAAGCTTCTAGTCAATGATGAAGTCAGCTTGCCGAGCCGCAAACTTATAGACGGCGACGAACTTAACACGAAGACTAAGCGGACTGTCGGCGAACTGCTGAGGCTTGCGAACTATCCACCCGCCGGCAGGAAGATTCATTACACGCTAAACGGTAGCAAGGCGCACTACACTTGCACGCCAGACATTTACCTTAACGGCGACCGCGCAGACGTTTCCGACGTTCCCAAGGCGGGCGATGCTATCGAGTACGTTGCCAACGACGCGATTAAGGTTGGCGAGATTATCAAGGACGAGAGCCGAGCCACCGCCGTGAAGATTTTCTACAACGGCAAAGAGTACAGGATACCGACGGCGACGACGATTCTTTTAAGCGTCAATGGACGAGTCTCGACTGAAAATACGATTGTTGAGGACGGTGCGGAGATTGTCTACGAGCGCGAAGAAAAAAACTTCGTCATGGTCAGCGATGCCCTGCTTGCCGTCAATTTCAAGCCGCCGCCCGCCAAAAGCCGCATGAGTTTTGTAATCAAGGTTAATGGCGTGCCCGTCGAGTTCGCAGACCCCGTTAAGAGCGGCGACACCTTGGAAGTAATCTTGAAGACCCCCGACGGCTTAGAGTTCAAACCTCTCGACGATTTGGAAGTTCCCGTCCGTTAATGGGAGCGGACAACCTTTATCGTTGCTAAGGTTGAATCCCCCGTGCCTATGACGCATCCTTGAGCTTGGCGAATCATCTCGACGACCTGCGCGGAAATTTCTTCGCCGGGCATGAGTAGCGGTATCCCTGGAGGATAGAAGGTCACCTCCTCGGCGCAAACTCTTCCGACGGCTTCATTGAATGCGACGACCTCGGCGGGCAAGTAGAAAGTTTCACGCGGGCTGAGCTTTGCAATTTGGAATTTGGAATTAGGAATAGGGAATGGAGGGAAGGTTTTCGGCGTGCGTCGTGGCAAACGTCTTAGGGCGTCGAGGAGTCGGGAGCTTGTCTCGGCGTCGTCGGCGAAGGTCACTAAGAATAAAAGATTTGCCACGTCAGATAGCTCACACTGAACGCGGAGTTCGTGGCGTAAAATTTCTTCCGCCTCCTGCCCTGTTACCCCCAAGCCTTGAACGTTCACGGTTACTTTTGTCAGGTCTAGGTTCGTGCTCTCGAAGACTTTAAGCCCTTGAATATTTTTTATCTCTGCTCGGAGCCGCTTTGATAGCTCGACTGCCGAACAGATTTTTTTTTGTCCGTCAAGCTGCATTTGAAGTCGTGCGATGTCCAAAGACGCAAGCAGTAGTTGGTTGGGGCTGGTCGTCTGCAGAAGGCTTGCCGCCCGCTTAACCCGTTCAATGTCTAGGAAATCTTTTCTTAGCATAAGCATTGAACTTTGAGTTAAGGAGCCTAGGATTTTATGCGTCGACTGCGCGGCAAGGTCTGCTCCCGCCTCCATTGCTGAAGGCGGCAACTCATCGCAGAAAGTCAAATGCGCCCCGTGTGCCTCGTCGATTAGTAATAGCATGTCCGCCGCATGAACGAGCTTTGAAATCCTTTGTAAGTCCGCCGCCACGCCGTAATAGTTCGGAGAAACTAACAGCACCGCCCGCGCTTGCGGGAATTTTTTTATGGCACGTTCAATCGTCTCGACGCTGACATTAAGCGGCAAATTGAATTCGTCGTTGAAGTCCACGGGCAAGAAGATTGGAGTTGCGCCCGATAGGATTAACCCCGCGATAACCGACCGATGAGCATTGCGGGGAATCATGACTAAATCGCCCGCCTTGAGCGTCCCGAATAACATTGCTTGTATAGCCGAGGTCGTGCCATTGACCATGAATAAACATTCGTCCGCGTGCCAAAGTCTAGCCGCCAAAGCTTGAGCTTCCATTATGCAAGAGTGCGGCGCGTGCAGGTCGTCTAGCTCCTCCATTAGCGAGACTTCTTGCCGCAGTCCTTCCGCCGTCAACAGTTCGCGCAAGAGTTCATGTGCGCCGCGACCTTGCTTATGTCCAGGCGTGTGGAAGGGTATCACTCCGTCCGCCGAATATCTTTTCATTGCCGCCGCGATTGGTGCGCTGAAATTTTCCACTTTAAATTTCTCCTTAGCATGATATAATTTTTTTAGGAGATGATTTGTATGATTGACCAAAAACAACAACTGGAAAAACTTTTCGACCGCTGGAAGCGCAAACCTAACCACGCAGCTGATTTTATCGAGGACGGCATTGTTAATCAGACTGAATGGAGCAAGCAGAAACTCAAGGTGCTGTTCTTCCTGAAGGAGGCTTACGGCGGTCCTTTTGATTTAGCTAAAGCACTCGACAACGAGGGTGCCGACTTTGGGCGTTCGCAGATTTGGTCGCGAGTCGCGGTTTGGACTCAAGCTGTTTATGACTCGACCAAGCCGCCCTGCCAATACGACGAGCCGCAAGGAACACGGGCTGATAATCTTATCCGTTCGATTGCGGTGATTAACATAAAAAAAAGCCACGGTCAAAATGAATCAAACGACGCCGACCTCATTAAATTTCTTGTAGCCGACAAAGCCGAATTAACGGAAGAGTTAAACATCATCAATCCCGACGTGATATTGTGCGGCTATACGCTTCATCTTTTGCAAGCGGTCAATATGTTTCCCAACGCACGCAAAGGAAAAAGCGACGATTATCTTTGGAACGGCAAGCTGATTATCAACTACTGGCACCCCTCTGGTCGTGATTTAGTTTCCAATAATGAAATCAACTATTACGCTATCAGAGAAATTTGTCGGGCTGCCCATGACGCATTCAAAATAACCGCTTGGTAAATCAAAAGAGCGACAGGGAAGTTTTAACCGCGTCGCTCTTTTTAATTTTACTTTTCAAAATCTGTCGCGAGTACAAATGCTGTTACGCCGTCATTGGCAGTGTCATCACTAACTACTTGAAATAAAACTCCGTCCCAAGTATTTTCCGATTGCGAAAGTTCATGATCTAAAAAAGTTGCCGCTTGATTCGCATCCAACATACTAAGCGATTCAGTGTTTCCGACAAAGGCAAGCACACATTTTTTAGCTTTTCCAATGTCTTCAATAAACAACGGTGACTTCAAAACTTTTTTAACGGCGGCAAGTGAATTATTTTCAGCGTCAAGGCTTTCACCGAAACCGATACATGCTCTGCCTTGATTTTCCAGCGTCGTCACGACATCGGTAAAATCCATTCCAATCACACAATTCATTGACTGTATGCAGGTTATTTTGTCTACGACTTGATAGATTATCTCATTGTTCGTTAAGCCAGTTTCGGCAATTTTATCTTTCGGCAAAATTATCCACGTGCCAAAGTTGCTGTCTATGTTTTTAATGTGAGCATCTTCGGCTGAAGGACACAAAATTATAGAAGTTACTAACGGGAGTTTTACTTCCCTAGAGAGTAGTTCCCCTCTATTAATTATCGTCCCGGATTCTGTAATTTCACAAGGCATTGAGTAATAAGGAAGCGAAAAAGAAGGGCTTGTCAGCGACGATTTAAATTCTTTTATGCATTCGGCAATATTCAAATCCTTAATGTCTTCAATATCGATTATCACGAACAACCAATCAGTGCCGGAAATAAAATCTAAAATTTCGGCTCTCGAATTGGCAATAAAATTTTTATCGGGAACGGCCAAAGCAGTAAGGGAATTATCCTTATCAACGTCCTTAAAGTACGACAACGCATTTATTCCGGTTTCGCCTACTCCGATTATTTTAATCCAGTCCTTTTTAAACCACTCCAGCTCATCACGATCCTCATCAACAAAGAAATCAGCCATTGCTTATTCCTCCTTTCGCTTGCATTTTAATTTTCGTTGCACAAGCTGTCAAACTGTTTTTGCCATTTTAAATTTCTCCTTCGCATGATATAATTTCACTGATTATAAAAGGTTTAGGAGGATTATAACGGTGATAGACAACTCGAACAACGGAGAAGAATATATCGGGCGACTCAAGCCGCTAGCAATCATGGCGACGCTAATCATTGCGATATTGATTGCGCGGGTCGGCTATCTGCAACTCTATGACGGCGAATACTACGCACACCTAGCCGACGGCAACCGTATAAGGATTATCCCGTCAATGGCTCCGCGTGGCACCTTCTACGATAGAAACGGTCAACTGCTCGTCACGAACCGTCCAGGCTTCAGCGTATCACTCTTGCCTTTGACCGAACCCATTAAGCCCGAAGTCGTCGAACGCGTTTCCAAACTCCTAAACGTTCCCATTGAAGAGATTCAGCAAAGGATTTCAGTTCACTCCGGCTTCGACCCAATACGCATTCGCCCCGACGTTTCGCAAGACATCGTAACGATTATCGAGGAGCAAAAGGATTTGTATCCAGGCGTCGTCATAGAAGTTCAGCCGATTAGAAACTACTACCTAAAGCAGGAGGGTGCGCATACGTTCGGATATGTCAGCGAAATTTCCGACGCCGAGCTTGAGACTAAGAAGGAAGAAGGCTACAAGTCCGGAGACATCATCGGCAAGTTTGGATTGGAGCGCGTCTACGATAAAGAGATTCGCGGCGAGAACGGAGGCGAGCAAGTTGAAGTCGACGTGGCGGGCAAGCCTGTACAAATCCTCGGCAAGAAGGAGCCTAAGCCCGGCTACGACTTAATCTTGACGATTGACCGTGATTTACAAATGGCGGCGGAGGCGGCGGTTGATAAAATGTTAAGTTCTTTGGGCTGTCATGCGGCGGCGGCAGTCGTCCTTAATCCGCAGACGGGCGAAGTCTTAGCTCTGGTTAGTCGTCCCGCCTTCGACCCGAACCTTTTTGCGCACGGCATATCGACTAAGGACTGGAACGCAATCAACAACAACCCCTATCACCCGATGGACAACAAAGCGATTACCGGCGAATACCCGCCCGGCTCGACGTTTAAAATCGTCACGGGTACAGCGGCACTCGCTACGGGCAAGGTCGACCCTAACGAACTAATCTTTGACGGCGGAACGCATTGGCTTGTTCCCAAAGGCAACGCGGGCGGTGAGGCTCTCGGCTGGCTAGACTTCCACGCGGCGTTAAGTCATTCCGATAACGTTTACTTCTATGAATGCGGCAATCGCTTAGGGGCCGACCTTCTGGAAAGTTATGCTCGTATGTTTGGGCTCGGCTCCGTCACGGGGATTGACTTGCCTTACGAGTCTCCGGGGCTTGCCGATTGGAAGGAGTACAAGTGGGAAGTCTATCACGATGATTTTTACTTGTCGGAAATAATGGACGCGGCGATTGGGCAGGGCTTTAATCTAGTGACGCCTCTTCAAGCAGCAATGGTCATGGGCGAGATTGCTGCCAACGGCAAACGTTATAAGCCGCACCTCGTCCGGCAAATCGTCACGCAGGATAAGGAAGTTATTAAAGACTTTCAGCCCGAACTCCTAAGCGAATTGCAGGTTGAGCCTTGGGTTATCGAATTGGTTCAAGCGGGCTTGCATGACGTCACAGTCAACGGCACGGCGGCTAGGAACTTTATCGGCTTCCCCTATGACATTGCGGGCAAGACTGGTACTGCGGAGAATTCGCAGGGCACTGACCACGGCTGGTTTGTCGGCTACGGTCCCTTTGAAAATCCTCAAATCAGTGTGGCGGTTATCGTTGAGCAAGGCGGCTTCGGGGCAAGCTCTGCGGTTCCAATCGGTCGGCAGATAATGGAGGCGGCGTTTAATCTCATGGTTCAGCGCGGGGAGTTGGTCGCTCCTAATCAAGGAGGGAAATGACATGCGGAACTTTTTGGCGGCAATCGTCGTGGTGATTCTGTTTGCGTCGACAGCCCACGCCGAGATTAAAACCTACACGGGCTACGGCGAATTCCTCATGACGAACGAGACGATTGACTATGCAAAGGAGCAAGCCGAACTTCTAGCTCAACGCGACGCCTTAGAAAAAGTTTGCGTCTTCGTCAAAGGGCAGTCGCTGATGATTGACAACGAACTAAGCGATGATGAAGTCATAACGATAAGCGCGGGTATCTTGCACGTGACGGACACGAAGTTTTCATTGGACATGGACGAGGGCGGAATCTTAATCAAGTCGTTCGTCACGGCGCAGATTGACACGGCGGAGCTTGATACGCTACTTGAGCGGGAAGTTAATAAGCGTCGTTAGTCTCGTTGCAAATTTCGTTGTCAAGCGTCAGGATTTATGATTTAATAAGAGCCAACAACTAGAAAGGAAGTGATTTAATTGGACGCACTAATTCTATCGCGATTGCAGTTCGCAATCACAACTATCTATCATTTCTTATTCGTTCCGGTGACTTTGGGCTTATCAATCTTCGTTGCACTGCTTGAGACGTGGTACATCAACAGCGGCAGTTACGAGGAGCGAATCAAGCTCAAAAAGCTCGTGAAGTTCTTCGGGACAATCTTCCTGATTAACTTCGCAATGGGTGTCGTAACTGGTATCGTGCAAGAATTCCACTTCGGTATGAACTGGTCGGAATACGCACGCTTCATGGGCGACATCTTCGGAGCACCGCTCGCGCTTGAGGCTCTAACTGCCTTCTTCATCGAGTCGACGTTTATTGGGCTATGGATTTTCGGCTGGGATAAGCTAAGCGAGAAACTTCACTGCCTTTGCATTTGGATTGTCGCGTTTGGTAGCAACTTGTCGGCGTTCTGGATTCTCGTGGCGAATTCTTTTATGCAACGCCCCGTAGGCTACGCGCTTGAGGACGGACGCGCAGTCATGACGGATTTTGTTGAGCTAGTCACTAATCCTTACGTTGCTGGCGAATATTCGCACGCATTTTTTGCCGGAATCACTACTGGCGGCTTCCTAGTTATCGTCGTGAGTGCGTGGAAGATTGCAACTGACGAGGCGTCGCGGGAAATGTTTATCAGGACAATGCGCCGCGCAGTTCTCTACACGATGCTTGGCACTTTAGGCGTTATGGGGTCGGGTCACATGCACGCGCAGTATTTAGCCGAAGCAAATCCGATGAAGCTTGCGTCATTCGAGGCTTTATGGGAGACGGAAAACCCTGCGCCGTTCGCGGTCGTCGCCGATATTAATCAAGAGGCAGGGCGCAACGATTTTGAAATTCTAATCCCGAAAATGTTCAGTTTCATGGTTCATAACTCTTTTAGCGGCGAAGTCAAAGGTATTAACGATTTGCAACGCGAAGCCGTCGAAAAATACGGGAGCGGCTATTACATTCCCAACGACGTGCGCGGCATGTTCTGGAGCTTTAGAGCTATGGTCGGCACGGGTGGCGCGTTATTGTTTATCGTGTTCGTGACGGGCGTTTTAGTCTTCTTCTGCCGAGAAAAACTCCGCGAACATTACTGTTGCCTAAAGTTTATGCCGATATTGTTGCCGTTGCCATTTATCGCGAACTCTGCGGGCTGGTATATTGCCGAGGCGGGTCGTCAGCCGTGGATAGTCGTCGGCTTGCAGAAAACAGCTTTGGCAGTCAGCCCGAACTTATCTGCGGGCGAAGTTTGGATAACCTTAATCGGCTTCACGGCAATTTATCTGTTCTTGGCAGTCTTAGCAGTCTTCGCGGCGGTCATGTTCATTCGACGTACTAAAATCACTTCTGAGGAGTGATTACAATGATTAACGCAGAAGAAAGAATTACAACAGTTGAAAAACGCGTTGATAATCTTGAAACTAAGTTTGAAATGTTTATGCAGGAAATGCGTGACTTTAAAACGGAAATGCGCGACCGTGATAATCAACGGGCAACTGAAATTATGGAAATGCGCCAAAAGCATGATGCCGATATTAAAGACATGAATCAACGTTTCTATGCAAAGATGGACGCTATGGACACAAAAATTGACGGAATAAGTAAGCACGTACAAAATTTGACGGTCGCGGCGATTGTCGGTATCGGTGCGGCTGTTGCAGGAATTGGAGCGATTGCTGTAACGGTTATTTATTCAGTTTTGACCCGCTGAAAAATTTTTCAAGGAGGTCGATTATCATGACTGATTTGGAAATGAAAGTCGACAGGCTCGACGGACGCGTTTCTAGTCTTGAACAACGCGTGACTGAAACTACTACAAACGTCAATAATCTGATTGCGGAGCTTCGCGACTTTAAAAACGAAATGCGCCAACAAAATCAAATGCGGGCGGAAGAGATTCGCGAGATTCGGCAGGATATGAAGACTATGCAAGCCAATCTTGACGCAAAAATTGATAACATGGGTAAGCACGTCCGCAATTTATCCGTCGCAACGATGGCGGCAGTCGGTGGCATGTTTATTGCCGTCGGTGTAATGGTCGGCACGATGATTTATACTCTTTTGACCCGCTGAAAGGGAGTGAGGATTATGGATTTAAATATCGTCTGGTTTATCTTGATAACGGTGCTCTTCACGGGATTTTTTATCCTAGAGGGCTTTGATTATGGCGTTGGCATGATGATGATTGGTCGTCCGAAGAATGAACGCTCGCAATTCGTCCGCGCAATCGGTCCAGTGTGGGACGGCAACGAAGTTTGGATGATTACGGCGGGCGGCGCGACCTTTGCGGCTTTTCCGCACGTCTACGCTACGATGTTCAGCACATTTTATCTTGCGCTGTTCCTGATGCTTCTGGCGTTGATTATGCGCGGCGTCGCCTTTGAATTGCGCGGCAAACTTCAATATTCCGACTGGATTAACTTCTGGGACTTCGGAATCATGTTCGGAAGTCTCGTACCCGCATTGCTCTGGGGCGTGGCGGTCGTGAATCTCCTTCGCGGTCTTCCGATTAACTACGAAATGCATTATGTCGGAACTTTCTTTGACTTGCTTAACCCGTGCGCACTCGTCGGAGGGATTTTCTTCGTTTTGCTGTTCGCTTTCCACGGCGCAAACTTCTTAGCACTCAAAATCGCCGATAAAGCCCTTGTCGAAGAATTGCAACGCAGAGCAACCTGTCTGGGCATTACGACCTTGATTATTTACGTGATGTTCGCCGCAGTCGCCGCTGTCGATACTGACATACTCGCAAAACTTAGCACAGTCATCTTTTTAGGAATTTCGATTGGCGCGTTGATTGCAAGTTGTGCGGCGGCTCATGCGGGCAACGCTTGCAAGGCTTTTATCTCCTCGACGCTCGGAATTGCCTTCCTAACGATTGGTTTCTTTAACGCTTTGTTCCCAAGATTGATGGTGTCGAGTATTTCGCCCGAATGGAGCCTAAACATTTATAACGCCGCCTCTACTCCGCATACTTTGACGCTTATGACGGTTGCGGCTCTAATCTTCGTCCCGATTGTCCTTATCTATCAAGCTTGGTCTTACAAAATCTTCAAGGAACGTGTGACGGCTTCTGATGTTCACTATTAAACCCGAATCAAAAAAAATCCTCGGCGAAATTGTCCTGTGCAAGCTCGTCGAAGGATTTTTTATTTTGCTCGGCGCGGCGGCTCTTGTTAAGTTCATCAACTCGCCGTCAGAGAAACTTTTATTGGCGACGTTCGGATTGTTCGCGGGCAGATTTATCTTATCGGGCTTGACGGAAAGACTTTTCGCCCGCCTGTCAGTCAATGTCCAAACTTCCTTCCGAAATTCAATCCACGAACAGATTTTTATCAAAGAAACTCAAAGCGGCGAACTCCTAACGCTGATATTCGATACCGTTCAAAGCTTGGACGACTTCTTCTTGAAGGTCGCTCCACAAATCGCCTCCGCTATAGTCTTCCTGCCGATATTTTTAATCTGCGCGGCATTCACCGACTTATTGACCGCCGGAATCTTGCTCGTGACGTTGCCGATTGCCCCGCTTTTGTTGTGGCTGATTGGCAGGGCTACCGCTGAAAAAAACGCTCGCGCATGGGCTGAACTCCAAAAATTAAACGCAGACTTCCGCGAATTACTATCGGCAATCACAACGCTTAAAATGTTCGGTCGAATCGACGCGGGCGCAAAGAAAATTCATGAGGCATCGCAAAAATCATCGGCGGCAACTCTCGACGTGCTCAAATTGGCTTTCGTGTCGTCGTTCGCCCTCGAATTGATTACAACGTTGGCAATCGCATTGGTCGCCGTGACTTTGGGTCTTAGATTGGTCGCCGGCAATGTCGAATTCCAAGCGGCGTTGTTCTTGTTGCTAATCGCGCCCGAATTCTTTTTGCCAATAAGGAAATTCGGCGTAGCCTTCCACGTGATGATTTCGGCTCGCGAATCACTCGCACGACTGAAAACTTTTTTATCTCACGCCGATAAAGTCTCCGGCTCGGTTGGGAAAAATTTAATGCCGCCGTCAATTTCATTCGTCGACGTGACTTTTACTTATCCCAAAAAAAAATCGCCGGTACTTAGCGGCTTGAACTTGAAATTTTCTGCGGGAAAGGTCACGGCTTTAATCGGGGACTCTGGCGCGGGCAAATCGACAGTTTTAAAACTTCTGGCGGGTCTCTTAACACCGACGGCAGGCGAAATCTTCTGGAATGACTTGCCGACCTCGCGAATGGAAAAAAATTCTATGCTGTCGAAGGTTTCTTACGTTCCGCAAGCCCCGCACCTATTCGACGCGCCTTTAATCAAGAATTTCACAATGTTTGACACCCTCGACGCCGCCGAACTAAAAATTTTACTCGCCGAACTCAATTTATCACTCGATTTGAATTCGACGCAAAAACTTAGTCGCGGACAACTCCAACGCCTCGGCTTGATTCGCGCCATATTAAAAAATTCGCCGATTATCCTACTCGACGAACCGACTGCCGGGCTTGATGAACTCACAGAACAAAAAGTTATAAACTTGATAAAAAAAATATCGCCGCGAAGGACGATTATCATTGCAACTCACCGTTTAGCAGTCATCGACGCCGCCGACGAAGTATTACAGCTTTAATTCTTAATGATTCGGGTCAAACTCTCAACCAGAAATGCGAAACTCGTACGCGGCTCGGATTCCAATTTCGCAAGCTCTCGAATCGAATCATATCCCGTATTGATTTCGTCCAGTCGTTGGAAAAATGATTCGGCTTGGTCTTTAACAAAGCTGAGCTTACGTTTTTTATCCGCTACAGCCTTCGACGTATCATTTTCAGGTAAAGTGGCAAGCAATTCATCTACCACGCTTAAAACCGCCTCATAATATCTTATCGCGGACTTATCAACCGCTTCAACGTCATATTTATCTAAAATGGTCTGACAATCGAAGTTTGAAGCGGATTTTTTATTTTGTGGCGGCTTGATAAGCATTTCATTGTACAACTTGTTAATTTCGTCGTCGTCGAATATCGGAATCAGTCCATTTGATTTGAAGATGTTTAATATTTCTTGTGCCGTGCCAGAAAAATGATTCGGAACTAATTTTGAACTACACGGAAGGACATTAACCATACGAGAATCTGAAATATCAGTATTTGCTCCGCCATCATCTAAATCTTTTCCTGCCAGGCTACCATTATAAATAACACACCAACTGTATTTATCATTTATGCGCCAATGATTACCCTTTTGGAACGGAAAAGTTCTATTCCAAATCATATTCCAAAGTTCATCATGCGTAGGAATTCTCCAATCGTTAAAGTCGCCCCAATCCCCATAATTTTTCTTTGAAATTAAATCGCGAACCTCTTTATAGAAGGTTGTACTAAAATATTCTTTACCGTCGTCCTTCTGATAAGGAAAATAATCTAAGTTCGCCCAAATGAGCGCGGTATTGGCATCGAATAGGATTGCATCGTTATTTTTAAAGAAGAACCAGCGTTGATTAGCGATGGCGTCGAGGATTTTAGCAAAATCACTACTTGAGCCTGTCGAGTTCGTGTTATCGCGACCTTTTTTAGAATCTACAGTCATGAAGACCACCTCCGCGCAGATTTTAGCACACGGAACGACAAAAACCAATGATTGAATCAAAAATTTCAAATGAAAATTCCGCTCAAGCGGAATTTAATAATCATTACAGCTCGCTTCGGCGATTTTTTTATGTCAACTGATTGTTCATTACCTTTGCTCCAAATTATTGCTTGAACTGGTAAAACTCTGTACGGTTTGATATAATGCGGAAAATTTTTTACGGAGGCAAATTGATGGGAAAGAGTATCACGCCGACAATCGAAGGCGGCTTGCTGGTCGCGATAACGGTAATCCTTGGGCTAGTCACGGTCTACGTTCCGATTATCGGCATGTTTGTAGAATTCTTTTGCGCGGTGCCGCTCGCAGTCTTAACGGCGCGTCAAGGGGCTGGCAAGGGCTTAACGGCTTTGGTCGTCGCGTTCATCTTGTTATCAATGCTAATCAGTCCGCTACTTGCTACGAGGATTGCGCTAAGCTTCGGGGTATGCGGCGTAGCTTTGGGCGGGTGCGTTAGAAAAAGCTTCGGCGCAGTAAAAATCTTCGTGACGACATTAATCGTTGCGTCCGCCGCGCAGATTGTATCGCTTGCCTTGCTATTAATCATCATGGACGTAAACTTCATCGAAACGCAGATTGAACTAGTGCGAGAGTCCTTCAACGAATCCTTTGCAATGTATGAGTCAATGGGCGTGGACAAAGCGCAAATCAACGACGCTAAGGGACAAGTCGAACCCGCTCTGCAGACGCTAGCCTTGCTCATGCCAACGTTAATCATGTTGACGGCGATAATAAATTCCGTGGCGGTGTGGTTCACGTCGAAGTGGATATTTCCAAAGCTACAAATGTCAATCCCGTCGTTGCCGCCGTTCGCCGAGTGGAAATTCCCCGCGCCTTTCTTCTATATGGCGATAATCGGCGGGCTTGGCATGTATTGGAGCTTCACACGCGGCTGGACGCAGATTCAAGAGGTCTCATTGAATTTGACGGTAATTTCAATGCTCGTCGGGCTGATTCAAGGGCTATCGTTGCTATCGTTCATCTTCGACCGTTACAAACTCTCCAAACTCATGCGGCGAATTTTTTATGTGCTGTTGGTGCTTAATATGTTCTTGCTTCAACTGGTAGCGGTGACGGGTCTGGTCGATATGCTGTTTGACTATCGCAAAAGATTTTTCAAGGGGGGCGATTGAGTGCCGAGAATTTTATCCGCGTGGCCAGATGCCGTAATCAATTTGGCGGTTATGCTGGTTATGGTCGCGGTCATCTTCCAATACAATAAAATATTAGGCGTCATGGCTTGCCTAGCGTGGGGGCTGTTGTGTTGGTTTGCTCATGTTCGGCGCAAGGACAGAGAGAAACGCTTCAAAGAGTACGCTGAAAACGTCATCGGGAACTTTAACGACATGATGTATTATGCAATGACTAAGTTGCCCGAAGGAATCATTGTTGTTGACGAGGAGCGGCGGCTTCAGTGGTGCAATTCCGTCATGAAGGGGTTTGCCGAAGTCATTCCGCAACAGGGCATGGACATTGACGAATTTTGGGAAGGGCTGTTGCCGGAGGAAATATCTTCGCCCACGTCCGACGACGCCAAAGAGGGCGAGTATCACGTTAAGTCCCTTAGGCGCAAGACTTCCGACGGCGAGACTAAGGAATTTTATCGGCATTTCCTAGTTAAGTACCGGCACCTGCAAGCCAACGCTGATTATTCGCGGATGGTTGTTCTGTTTGCACGTGAAATTACGCCTTACGAAGACTTGAAGATTGAGTACGCCCGCAGTCGCACGGCTCTTATCTATGTACAGGTCGATAACTATGATGAGGTTATGCAAGGCTTGAGCGAGGCGGAGAAGACATCGCTAATGCTTTCCGCCAGCGAAATCTTGGAAGAATGGGTGCAGTCGCTGTCAGGATTTATGCGGCGCGTGTCAAGCGATTTGTTCCTTGTCATATTGGAACACCGAGCTTTGAACGCGGCGATTGAGCAAAAGTTTGTCGTGCTAGATAAGGTTCGCCAATTGGTCAACAAGCATCAACTGCAGGTTACGTTGTCAATGGGAGCCGCAGTCGCCGAGAAGCCTTCCGATGAACAGTCAATGAGCGAACTCGACGTAAAGGCGCAAGCGGGCTTAAATTTGGCACTTGCCCGCGGCGGAGACCAAGTAGCAGTAAACATAGGCGACAAAATGCAATTCTTCGGCGGACGTGCTAAGGCGGTCGAACGCAATACCCGCGTCAAAGCTCGTGTCATGAGCCATTCGATACGCGACACTATGGAGGCGGCGGACGAAGTCTTTATCATGGGGCACACCCGCGAGGATTATGACGCACTCGGGGCGGCGGTTGGCGTCATGCTCATGGCTAAGACTTTGAATAAGCCCGTGCATATCGTCCTAAGCAACTGGCTTGACAGCGTCGAGAAGGTTATCGACCTCCTCAAAAAAGACGAGGCTTACAAAGATTTATTCGTCAGCGCAAACGACGTTACAATCTCCACGTCGCTTGAGCCGCTACTTATCGTCGTCGATACGTTCATTCCGCACCTTGTCGCCGCGCCGCAACTCCTTAGCCGGATAGAAAAAATTATCGTCATTGACCACCACCGCCGTAGCGAAAACACCATTAAGAACCCCGCGATAACTTATCTGGAGCCTGGCTCCTCTTCGACGTGCGAAATGGTCACCGAGCTTTTAATGTACTTCGACGAAAAGATTAGGATTGGTAAGCTTGCGGCTACGGCGATTTATTCTGGTATCGTCGTCGACACGAAGAATTTTTCAATTCAAGCGGGCGCAAGGACTTTTGAGGCGGCGGCTTACCTTAGGCGTAGCGGAGCCGACCCCGTGGTTGTGAATTATCTTTTCAAGTCCGATTACGAAACGACGGTTTCACTTGCCAAGACTAAAGCGCAATCCGAGTATTACGAAGGCGGGCTAGTCGTCTCTTACATTGACCACCTTATCCCGAACGTGCAAGCAATCGCCGGTCAGGCGGCGGACGGTCTTTTGCGTGTCGAAGATGTGCGCATGACGATTATCCTTTTCCAAATGAAGGACGACACTGTAGGGATAAGCGCACGGTCGGCGGGCGATTTGAACGTTCAAGTTATTATGGAGAAATTCGGCGGCGGCGGTCATCAAAACGTGGCGGGCGCGCAAGTTAAGAACGTGCCCATTTTAGAGCTTAAAAAATCCGTCGTCGAGGCGGCTCGCAAATACATTGCCGAGACCGATAAGCCGTCGATTAAATGAGGTGTGACTATGAAGAAATTATTTGTAGCAATATGCGCGGTAGCTCTGTTGATTATGGGTTGCGGCGAAGATAATCTGGCAACGTCTGCTGAAGTTAAGGAGGCATCTCAAGTGCAAAATCATATCGCAGTTCAAATTGGCGGCAGAACTTTTCCCGCGACGCTAGAAGACAATCCGACTGCCCGCGCCTTTATCGAACGCTTGCCACTTGAATTCGACATGCAAGACCTTAACAGCAACGAGAAATATTTTTATCTCAGCAAAGACTTGCCGAGTGATTCCCTCCACGTCAAACAGATTCATGCGGGCGACTTGATGTTATTCGGCTCAAATTGTCTTGTGCTGTTTTATAAGGACTTCGCCACGAGCTACAGTTACACGCGCCTTGGCAAGATTGACGCGCCCACCGACCTTGAAAAAATTTTGGGCAAGGGCAATGTCCGCGTGCAGTTCGTTAAGTGAGGCGTCGTCATGAAAAATCCTTCTGCTGAAATCGTGACGAACATGTTGATTTTCTTGGCGATGTTCGTTTTTTTTCGCAAGTGCACCCGATTGTTTTATTTGACGGCGACGATTGGAATGTTATCAGCGATGCCCGCGTTAGCTTGCCGCAGTGGGATGGCTGGAACCCTACGAAAGTTTTGCCTGAAACGTTCTTCCCGATTTGCGGATACTTCGCGGCTTACGTCGTCCGTCCGATTATCGACGACTACTTAACGGCGTTCACGCTCACCGCCGCCCTGATTGTCAGCTTGTTTATCACGGCGTATGTCTCGCAGTTCGTCAAGTTCATCAAGGCAAATTTTAACTTCGACAAGTTCGCGGCAAGTATCTTCGGCTTGATTTTCTTGCTCCTGCACTTCGCCGTTTTTCTCAAGCACAACACGCAAGATAATCTTTACTTTTTCCACACCACCGACGCCGATTGCTACTTTAACTACGTCTTGCCCAACCTACTTAACGCGGCTTTAGTCTTATTCGTGGCTCGCGTCGACCTTACAAGGAAATTCTTCGACCGCATGACTCCCACTGCCTTAACTTTATTCTTCCTGCTGTATCTGGCAATTTTCTCTAACGTGCTGTCGTCGTGCGTGCTGGCGATTTATATCTTTGTCGAGCTTATGTCCCGCGTGGAGCCTAAGGAGTTCAACCTAAAGAAGTTTTTCGCCGCGAACAGAACGCTTTGTGTGTTCCTAATCTTCTGACTGATAAGTTTGCTCTTCGAGGCGAACGGCGGACGTGCAAGGATAATAACGCACGACGAAAATTATCTCGTACTGGTTTTTTATACAGCGACAACGATGATTCCATCTCTCCTGTTTGATAATCACGGCTCCGCGCTAATGATTTTCTCCTTGGTTACGTTGCCTTTCATGTGGCGGACGAATAAAGACCTTTGGCACGTGACGAAAAAATTTCTGCTGTGCTTGCCGCTGTGGACGGTTTATATAATCTTAGTAACGGCGCGTGCCGAGGCAACATACGCCCTGCGCCCCGACGTGCAATTTGGATTCTTCTTCTTTGTGTTCGTTATCTTCCTTACGTCACTGGGATTTTGGATAAAGAAATTTCCACGAGCCGCGCTTATCTTGCCGATATTGTGCTTTGCGTTGTTCACGTGGATTTTCAGCGGCAAGCGAACTCTTTGCCCG
This sequence comes from Quinella sp. 1Q5, assembly GCA_014764605.1. Taxonomy (GTDB): domain Bacteria; phylum Bacillota; class Negativicutes; order Selenomonadales; family Selenomonadaceae; genus Quinella. Next base: position 29,144 of record JACXWG010000008.1, read on the forward strand.
TCGACCTTTAATCACGTGCCCGAAAGCATTTGCGTTGAAGTCAGCCAACATTTAATCGACCAAATAATCGACGCCGACCTCGCAGGGCTTGAGGAAGTGAAGATAACCGTTCCGAAGGGCGACGACGTTGATAATTATCCTTTCCCGCTGTACATGGGCAAAAATATTTCTCGGACGCTTCACGCTCACGGAATGATTTCGCGCCGCCTTGAAGTAAAGATTCTCCCCGACGCGACTTTGAACGAACGATTTAACCTGCCGTAAAAAAAGAAGCCCTCGACATTTAGCCGGGGGCTTTTTGAGTGGGTATTTATGAGTGGGTGGGTTAAGATGATTTCAAGTTAGCTGTTCGAGTCGGTCGTACCGCCGATGATTTTAGAAATCTCGCGGAAAGCCTCCTCATTGCGCTCGCCTTTTATGTTGAGCACCAAACTTTTGCCAGTCACGATGCCAAGGTTGACCAAAGAGAGAATGCTTTTGTTTGTGCCGAGTTTCTTGCCGGCGGCGATTGTAATTTCGCAACCTGTCTCTTCGGCGACCTTGATTAGGTGTGCGCTCTCTCTGAAGGCGAGCACACCTTTGGCAACCATGATAAATGAAACTTCTTTTGCACGCGTCGCTTCGGTCTTAACTTCGGCGCACGCTGCGTTTCTATGATTATTTTTAGTCTTGTATGCGTTTTTCATTTTGATAACCTCCTTGATACTGCTTCCCTTGAACTTGTCACGCTTCCTTGCGTTGACTGTATTGTAGCAGAGCCTCTACCTTTGGGCAATGGGCATTCATTCGCATTTCAGGTTTAAATCAGTCGTGTTTGCCGCGAAGTTGTTCCGAGTTCAATAAAAAATGCCTCCCAAGTCGAGAGGCGTTTATCTTCTTAAGCGTTCTGATAGCCGAGGGTGCGAAGTTTCTTTATCGCGGCGGGCAAGTGATTCATCACGTCTGAGGCGATTAGCCCTTCCGATTTCTTCTTGAGCGCAAACCTTCCCGCCATGCCGTGGAGCCAAACACCTGTCAGCGGCGCAAACGGCGTTTGCTTCATGAGACCGGCAATCGCGCCCGCAAGCACGTCACCGCAACCGCCCGATGCCATTGCACTATTACCCAAAGACGAGATAAAAATTTCTCCGTTTGGATAGCCGACGACTGTCACTTCACACTTTGCCACGATGACTGCTCTAAACTCTTGTGCGGCTCGTCTGACCTCTGGGATAAGCGAGGGACGAAGTTTTTCTACTGGAATGTTCAGCAGGGCGGAGAGTTCTCCTAGGTGCGGCGTGAGGATTGGGATTTGTTTGCAAGCTTTAAGCTCGTCCGCCTTGCCATTGAAAGGATAAATTGCGTCGGCGTCTAGGATTAGCGGTCTGTCGACCTCCGCGACGATTTTTCTAACCAATGCTTGCGTCTCACGTTCACGACCGAGTCCTGGACCCATTAAGATTGCGTCTGCCTTCTCTGCCAAATCCAAAATCTTTTCCGAAGCCTTATCTCCGCCGATTATCCCCTGCTTAACCTCGTCAAGTGGAGCCGTCATGACTTCTGTTAGTTTCATTTCGTAAATCGGATTGAGGCTTTCGGGAACAGCTAAGGTTACAAGCCCCGCGCCGACCTTCATGGCACTCATTGCCGCAAGCGACGCTGCGCCCGTCATGCCACGCGAACCAGCCACGATTAAGATTTTTCCGCACGTACCTTTATGCGAATCCTTCGGGCGTTTGGGCAGGAACGTCAAGGCAAGCTCATTGTCGACGAGCGTTTGATGAATATCGTCTTTTAACAAGTCAGCGGGCAGTCCTATATTAGCGACGTAAAGTTTGCCGATGTAAGACGCGCCAGGGCAAATGTAATGACCGACCTTCGGCATGGCAAGTGCAACGGTGTAATCGGCCTGAATTGCCGCTTCGCCAATTTCGCCAGTGTCAGCCGCCACGCCCGACGGTATGTCAATCGCCACGGTGATTTTCTTCGCGGCGTTGACCAAACGAATCAGACGCAGGGCAGACGGTCTAAGCTGTCCATTAAAGCCCGTGCCTAAAATCCCGTCGATGACTGCATCAGAAAATCTCAGCGTGACTTGCAAGCGTTCCCAAGCTCTATCGCTTTCTAGCTGTTGAAGTTCGACGCCCATGCCGCGCAAGATTTTCATCTGGACGTTAAGCGATGCCGTACGATGGTCTTTATCGCCGAGCAGGAAAATCTTCACACGTGCGCCCGCATTCGACAGATACCTTGCCGCCGTCAATGCATCGCCGCCATTGTTGCCGCTACCCGCCAATATGCAAACGCTCTTCTTGTCGACGCTATCGCCCAAAGCTTTTTTGACAACGCAGTAGACACGATGACCAGCGCTTTCCATGAGCGACAGTTCTGGCAAGCCGTATTCCTCCATCGCGCTCCTATCTATCTCGTGCATTTGTTTTGCCAATGCTACTTTCATTAAACGTTCCTCCAAAAATTTTTTCGCCATTATAACAGAGCACGCCGACTTTTACAAAAAAATCTCTCAGGCGGTGTGCTTGAGAGTTTCTGTTATTCGATAATGCAAACTGCCGTCGCGAAGTCTTTCGAGTGACTTAGGCTAAGCGAAATCTTTTTTGTTCCAGCCAACGCCGCAACCTTTCCGCTAAGATGAATCTTCGGTGCGCCGCGTTCGTCGTTAATAACTTCAACGTCCGTTAGCGGCAGGATAATCCCCGTGCCCAAAGCCTTGAAGAAAGCCTCCTTAGCGGCAAATCGTGCAGCATAGGAGGCGGCGGAGTTCTTCCCGCGTGCGTTGCAATAAGTCTGTTCTGTCTGCGTGAAGACGTTATCCCTAAAATTTTTCTTCGCGACGACTCGTTCAATGCGTTCAATCTCGATAATGTCTGTGCCGAGCCCGCTAATCATTTCGCGACTAAATCAGCGTCGGTTTGTGCGCGGAAGCCCTCGTTGGGATTAAACGTTAGACTGCGGGCAATCAAGATTTCAACGCGGCGATTCTTCTGCTTGTTCTCGGCGGTATCGTTCATGGCAATCGGGCGATATTCGCCGTAGCCAATGGCAGAGAAGCGGGCGGGATTGAGGTTTTGATTGACAGAGAGCAAATACTTCATAAACGTCATCGCACGCACCGAGCTAAGCTCCCAGTTCGACGGGAATTGCGCCGTATTAATCGGGTCGGTGTCCGTGTGACCAGAGATTAAGACTCGTTCGGGGACTTGAGCTAAGAGATTGGCGACAATCGGACCTATGCGCTGTGATTCGGGGACGAGGTCGGCTGAACCCGACGGAAACAATGCCCGCTCTTTAATCCGAATCATCAAGCCTTCTTCCTCAAGTTGCGTCGACAGCTCGTCTTGCAGATTGTTTTCGCGGATGTACTCTTCAAGTTGCCGTTGCAGTTCTTGTAGCTGTTGATTCTCTTGCAAGTAGGCGGAATTGCCCTGATCCTCCGAAGAAATAATTTCGCGTGTCATGCTGTTTGAAGGTCCCGCCTTGTCGAAGAACGACGGACCGCCCATGTTGAAAGCCGCCGTGAACGCCTGCGCCATCTGCACGAGCTTAGTTTGGTCGGTCTGCGATATTGCGAACAGGCAGATAAACAGAGCCAAAAGCAACGTCATCAAGTCGGAGTATGGAAGGAGCCAAGCCTCGCTGGCTTCTTCTTCGTGCTTCTTCGCGTGTTTCTTGCGAGCCAATCAAATCACCCCCTGCTGATACCTTCGCGTTCGCCCTGCGGAATGTAAATCATCAGTTTGGACTCAATCTGCGTTGGGGAATCGCCTGCCTGCAAAGAGAGAATGCCTTCCATGATCATGCGTTTGTGGCTAACTTCGTTTTCGGATTTAATCTTGAGCTTGTTAGCAAACGGGAGCCAAAGAACGTAGCCAGTGAAGATACCCAGAATCGTCGCAACGAACGCCGCCGCGATTGAGTGACCGAGCTTTTCAATGTCGTTTAGGTTACCCAGAGCCGCGATAAGACCGACGACCGCGCCCAGAACGCCCAGCGTCGGTGCATAGGTTCCGGCTTGCGAGAATATCGAACGCATTTCGGCATGACGTTGTTCCATTATTGTAAGTTCTGCGTCCAGCACGTCGCCGACGAATTCAGGATCCATGCCGTCGATTACCATGCTCAGCCCGTTGCGGAAGAATGGGTCTTGAATCTCCTCAACGCGGCTTTCCAATGCAAGAATACCTTCGCGGCGGGCAAGCTGGCTTAGCTCAACGAACGTTTGCACAAGCTCACCTTTGCTTTGCTCCTCATTGCCTTTAATCAAGAGCTTAAAGAGGGTTGGCACTTTGGAGATTTGCTCCATAGTAAATGCGTTGAAGATGCAAGCGATTGTTCCGCCGATGATGATAAGGAACGCCGCAGGGTTGTTTAGGGCTGTGAGCGGTGCGCCCTTTAGAATCATGCCGACGAAGACGGAGATAATTCCGCCGATGAGTCCTATTACTGTAGATTTTTCCAAAATCAGTAGCCTCCTCCTGGCCTTTGAGCTGAAAACTTATTGACACTGCCTTAATCGTTAAGTTCCTGTTCAATGCCGAAAAAAAAATTCCTGCCGCCGCGAAATTTTTTATTGAAGTCGCCGCCGCAAAATAACGCTTGCTATCTTTTGCCGATTCTAATAAAATTTGCGGCATAAAAATTTTGCACGAGGTCGAATCATGAACAATTCAAACGAAGATAAACGGACGCTATCGACGGCGATTGTTGGCGGCGCGATAATCGCTGTGCTTTTAATCTTGTCGACTGTGTGGATAAATCAACGCTCTGAGAGCGACACTAGCGATACCGTTCATTCCGTGAGCAGGATTTATCTGCGCGAACTGACTGACCGCCGCGAACAAGTCATACAAGGTCGCCTGAACTTGACAATAGAGAGGATAAGTTCCGCCGCCAAAGTTGTATCCGCTAACGACTTGCAGAACATGACGACCCTAAGCGCGTTCCTAAACCGAATGAAGACCGCCTGCAACGTCGACCGGGTTGGTTTCGTCGATGTAAATGGCAAAGTCTTCACGCCCGAAGGGGTCAGCGATTTAAAGGAATATCTCTTCGCCGCAGAGACCATAACCGAGCCGCGAGTTTTTACGCATGGCAACTCCGCCGTGATTCTCGTTCCCGTCGAGGGCGTGACTTTCCAAGGCGTGCCGATTAAAAATTGTCTTGCGCAAGCCACGGTTAAAAATTTGTTCGCGGGGCTTTTGATTGAGACGACGCCTGTTGAGATGACGTTCTTTAACCTTTACCACATTGACGGCGAATCCTTTACGGATAATGTCTTAGGCAATGACACGGAAAACAAGAATCTTTTCGCCGCGCTTGATGATGTCACGTTCGAGGAAGGCTATTCCAAAAGCCAAGTCGTCGATGACTTTAGGAACTCTCAACGGGGAATAGTTTCGTTCACATTGAACGGCGAGAAGGAATCGTTTTTCTATCAGCCCGTCAAAGGTACGGATTGGATGCTGTCGTATCTGATTCGCGAAGGGAAGATTGAAGAAGAAATCGCCGCTGTGACTGCAGACATTCGCCGCCGCTCGACAGTTCAAACGCTCTTGACCGTCACGGCGATGGTTATTCTGTTCATCTTGATAATTTCGCAAGCCCGCAGTGGTGCAAGGCTCCTCCACCAAAAAAAGCTCGTCGAGACCGAAAACCGAGTTAAGCGGGAGGAAATGGAAGAAAAACTCCGCCTGCAGACGCAACTACTCAACGAGGAACATCAGCGGCTAAGGCAAAGCGAGATGATTCAGGCATTGGCGGCGGATTATCGGCTGGTTTATCATTTGAATCTTGATTCGGACGAGGCAGTTTGTTATCGCGTCGACCCGTTGCTAAGTAAGCAACTCAATCGCAAGCAAAATGACGTTGTGCAATTCCAGTCGGTGATGAAAGACTACGCGAAGAATTTTGTTATCCCGACCGACCGCGAGGAGCTTTTGGACTTCATTCAGCCGGAAAATATTCGCGCCCGCCTTGCCAACGAAGAAATCATTTCCCACCGCTACATGTTGATGCGTTATGGCGAGGAACACTTTATGATGATTCGCATTGCCAGAATTGATGACGGACTACGGGCGGTAGGCGTCGGCTTTGCTAATGTCGATGAGGAAACCCGCGAATCCTTAGCACGCAACCAGGCATTATCGGACGCCCTTGCACAAGCTCAACACGCTAACGCCTCGAAAACGACCTTCCTATCGAACATGAGCCACGATATACGCACCCCCATGAACGCGATTATCGGCTTTACGACTATGGCGTTGCGGCACTTCGACAATCGCAATCAAGTTAAGGACTCGTTGGAAAAGGTTCTGTCGTCTAGCAATCACCTGCTCGGCTTGATAAACGATATACTCGACATGAGCCGCATAGAGTCGGGGCGCGTCGAAGTCGCTGAGCAAGAGTGTAACCTCTCTGACCTTATCCACAACTTGATTCACATTATTCAGCCGCAAGTCACCGCTAAGCAACAGAAATTCCAAATCGACGCCTTCAAGGTCAAGAATGAAGACGTTTACGCCGACCAACTCAAGATTAATCAGGTGCTGATAAATATCCTAAGCAATGCCGTCAAGTACACGCCGTCGACCGGTTCAATCTTCTTCCGCATATCGCAGTACGAATCAAAGATACCCGGCTACGCGAAGTACGAATTCCGAATCAAGGACAACGGGCTTGGCATGAGCAAAGAATTTCTTAAGCACGTGTTCGACGCCTTTGAACGCGAGGAGACTTCGACTAAAAGCGGCATACAGGGCACGGGCTTGGGCATGTCGATTACCAAAAAGATGGTCGAGCTTATGGGCGGCGATATTTCCGTCGAGAGCGAGAAGGATAAGGGCAGTGAGTTCACCGTCACGCTTGACTTGAAGTTGCAACAGAACGTCAAGCAAATCCCGATTCACGAGCTAAACAACTTGCGAGCTTTGATTGTCGATGACGACTTCAACACGTGCGAATCAGTGACGACGATGCTTAAGCAAATGGGTATGCGTTCAGAGTGGACGACCTCGCCTAGGGAAGCAGTCTTCCGCGCCGGCAGAGCATTGGACGATGACCCCTTTAACGCTTACATTGTCGATTGGCTTATGCCCGAACAAAACGGCATTGAGACCGTCCGCCAGATTCGCCGCGTCGTCGGCAACACTGCGCCTGTTATAATCTTGACGGCTTACGATTACTCCGACATTGAGCTTGAGGCTAAGGCGGCTGGCGTTACGACCTTTTGCACGAAGCCGCTATTCATGTCCGACTTAAAGAACGCATTAAGCCGAGCGATTCACGGTCACGACGAAGACGACACTAAGCCCGATGATTTATCTTCTACGGACTTTAGCGGCAAACGCGTTTTGCTCGTCGAGGACATTGAAGTTAATCGCGAGATTGCAAAGGCTATCCTCATGGAGATGGGGCTTGAAGTCGAGGACGCGGCTGACGGCTCCGACGCTGTGGAAATGGTCAAGAACTCTTCGCCGAATCACTACGATATAATCTTGATGGATGTTCAAATGCCAGTCATGAACGGCTACGAGGCGACGCGGGCAATCCGAGCCCTAAAGCGCAAGGACGCACATACTGTCCCGATTGTCGCGATGACTGCAAACGCTTTCGAGGAGGACAAGGAGAACGCTTTAAAGTGCGGAATGAACGACCACCTTGCTAAGCCGCTTGACATTCCTAAGTTGCTTGAGACCTTGAATAAATATCTTAAGTAGCCCTTCGATGTTCGGCAAAAAACTTTTTGAGTAGCTCGCGGCTCTCCTCTTCCAATACGCCGGCAGTCACTTCTAACTGATGATTGAGCGCGGGATTGTTCACGACGTTAAACAGAGACTCCGCCGCCCCGAACTTTGAATCCGTCGCCCCGTAGACCAATCGCTTGACTCGGCAAAGGACTAAGGCTCCCGCACACATAGCGCAAGGTTCGACCGTCGAATACAGCGTACAGCCCGACAATCGCCGTCGGGTTAATTTTTTGCTTGCCGCCCGCAACGTCAAAAGTTCTGCATGAGCCGTCGCGTCGCCGAGCTGTTCAATCCGATTGTGTTCGCCGCAAATTAAAATGCCGTTCTCGTCGATGAGAACGGCACCGATTGGAACTTCCTCTTCCTTGTAAGCCTTGAACGCCTCCAAAAGCGCAAGGCTCATGCACTCTTTATCAGTCATTGTCCAGCCTCCTTAGGCAAGCAACATATCGAGACTTAAGCCGCTTGAATAAAACAGGGAATGCGTTCCGCAACTTGTCAGCTCCAAGTCGTATGCTTCGGGGATTTCAGTTTTCTTGACGGGTTCAGCCTTTTTATTCATCACGCGCCGCAGTTCTTCGGCGAAAGAATTCTTTTCATCTCGGCGACCGCGTCCGCTGTTAAAACGATGTCTGTTGTCGTGCGCGACGCCGTTGACGCGAGCAACCCGTGCAACTTTTTCTACTCTCTCCAACATCTCAATCTCCTCCTTGAAAAAATTTTGTTCGCGTCCTTCACCTGCAATATCGTATAAAACTATCACCCCCTTAAACCAAAAGGAACTCCACCAATTACGGCAGAGTTCCTTTTTGATTGTCAATGTAACGTTTAAATTATTCGAGTGCGCCTGCAATCTTGCTATTGACTTCGCGAGCCGCCGCAACACTCTCGGCGAACTTAGCTTTTTCAGCGTCGGAGAATTCGACTTCGACGATTTTTTCAATGCCGTTCTTTCCGAGGATAACGGGGACGCCAATGCAGAGGTCTTTTTCGCCGTATTCGCCGTCGAGGTAGACGCAACAGGGAATGAGTTTCTTAGCGTCAAGGGCGATTGCCTCAACGAGAGCCGCCGCCGCCGCACCAGGAGCATACCAAGCGGACGTTCCCAAAAGTTTCGTGCAGGTCGCGCCGCCGACTTTGGTAGCTTCAACAGCTTTTTGGATAGCCTCATCGCTAAGGAGCTGAGTAACGGGGATGCCGCGATAAGTTGCAAGGCTGACGAGCGGAACCATTGTCTTATCAGCATGACCACCGACAACCATACCATCAATATCAGTCGGGGTTGCGGGATAGCCAGCCTCTTGCAGAGCGATAGACAAGTAGTAGCGGAATCTGGAACTGTCGAGCATACCGCCTTGACCAATAATACGATTGCGCGGGAGCTTGGTATCCTTTAGCGTCAAGTAAGTCATTGCGTCCATAGGATTGGAGACGATGATAAGGATTGCTTCGGGCGAGTGCTCAAGGATTTGGTCGACGACACTCTTGACGATTTTGGCATTGGTGCCGATGAGTTGTTCGCGGGTCATGCCGGGCTTGCGGGGAATGCCGCTGGTGACAACCACGACTTGCGAGCCTGCCGTCGCCGCATAGTTATTGGTCACACCAGTTACCGTCGTATCAAAGTTGAGCATGTGCGCCGTCTGCATAATGTCCATTGCTTTGCCTTCGGACAGACCCTCTTTGATGTCGATGAGGACGACTTCACTTGCAAAACCTTTGGTAGCGAGGACGTTCGCCACGGTCGCCCCGACATTACCTGCTCCAACTACAGTTACCTTCATTTAAAATTGCCTCCTTAAAAGATTGATTGCGCTTATTCTAGCATAACGGTTAATGATTTTCTACCGCTGACAAAAATTTTTATTCGACCTTGGAGAAGTCATCTTTGCCGACGCCACACAACGGACAAACGAAATCTTCTGGCAAGTCTTCAAACTTCGTGCCCGGCTCAATCCCGTTATCGGGGTCGCCAGCCTCCTCGTCGTATTCGTAGCCGCAGATGTTACAAACCCATTTCATTTCACGTGACCTCCTCTTAAATTTCTTGCGCCGATTATAACATGCACCGAAAATTTTTCAACTGCCGATAAGTCAAGCTTGCGGTGAGGAAATGTCAAAAAAGTTCTTGACATTTTGTCTAATCGGTGTTAAGGTTTGCACGCGAAAGAGAGGTGAACGACTTGGCAGAAGAAAAAAAAGTGTTCGTCAATAACGAGGACGGCGACAGCGCAGAAATAACTTTACAAAAGAAGCAAGCCGAGCCAGAAGTTGAAGAGATTGACACGGCGGCGGAGCTTGAAAAATTAAAAGCGGAACTCAGCGCGAAGGACGAAAGACTAATCAGGTTGCAAGCGGACTTTATCAACTTCAGAAAACGCACGGAAAAAGAGAGAACCGACCTTGCGGCGGTGATTGAGCAAGCGTTCTTGAAGGATTTGCTCCCCTTGCTTGACAATTTAAGTCGGGCGTCGGACTCAATGGAAAATGCTGACGCCGAAACTCTTCGCAAGGGAATCGAGATGATTAAGCAAGAGACCGTAGCAGTCATGGGTAAGCATGGACTCGAACCGATTGACACTTTGAATAAACCGTTCGACCCGAATTATCACCAGGCAGTTGGCACGGTCAAAGACGAGACTAAAGAGGACGGACTTATCGCCGCCGAACTTCAACGCGGTTACATTGCACGCGGCAGGGTGATTCGTCCTAGCATGGTTCAGGTTGTAAGTAATTCTTAAGGAGGAATTCACTATGAGTAAAGTCATTGGCATAGATTTAGGAACAACAAACAGTGTCGTCAGCGTCATTGAAGGCGGCGAGCCAACAGTTATCACCAATCCCGAAGGTAGCAGAATCACTCCGTCGGTTGTCGGGTTCACTAAGGACGGTCAACGCCTCATCGGACAACTTGCAAAGCGTCAAGCTGTTAGCAATCCCGATAGGACAATCTCTTCAATCAAGCGGCACATGGGCGAGAACTACAAAGTTGCAATCGACAACAAGAACTACACGCCGCCCGAAATCTCCGCTATGGTTCTGCAGAAGCTCAAAGCAGACGCGGAAGCTTATCTCGGCGAGACCGTCAAGCAAGCAGTCATCACAGTTCCGGCTTATTTCAACGATGCCCAACGTCAAGCCACTAAGGACGCCGGCACAATCGCGGGGCTTGAAGTCTTGCGTATAATCAACGAGCCGACGGCGGCGGCATTGGCTTACGGCTTGGACAAGGACAACGACGAGACTATTTTGGTTTTCGACCTCGGCGGCGGTACCTTCGACGTTTCAATCCTTGAGCTTGACGAACACACTTTTGAGGTTAAAGCCACCAGCGGCGATACGCACCTTGGCGGCGACGACTTCGATAAAAAGGTTATGGATTGGATGGTTGCCGAATTCAAACGCGACAACGGCATCGACCTTTCCAAAGACAAGATGAGCGCACAACGTCTTATCGAGGCGGCGGAGAAGGCTAAGATTGAGCTTAGCTCCATGACTTCAACCAATATCAATCTGCCGTTCATCACAGCCGACGCAAGCGGTCCGAAGCATTTGGACTTGACGTTGACGCGTGCGAAGTTTGACGATTTAACCCGCGACCTTATCGAACGCACAATGGGACCGACCCGCAACGCTATGAAGGACGCAGGCTTAGACGGCAAAGACATCGATAAGATTATCCTTGTCGGCGGCTCAAGCAGGATTCCCGCCGTGCAAAATGCGATTCGTGAAATCCTCGGCAAGGAACCGTCAAAGGGCATTAACCCTGATGAATGCGTTTCAATCGGTGCGGCGATTCAAGGCGGCGTCCTTAGCGGCGAATTCGGCAAGGGCAATGAAATCCTTTTACTTGACGTTACCCCGTTGTCCTTGGGAATTGAGACCCTCGGCGGCGTGTGCACTAAGATTATCGAACGCAATACCACAATCCCGACGCAGAAATCGCAAGTCTTCTCAACTGCGGCGGACGGGCAAACTAGCGTTGAAATTCACGTCTTGCAGGGCGAACGCGAGATGGCAGCGGGCAATAAGACTTTGGGACGTTTCGTGCTTAGCGATATTCCGCCGGCACCGCGTGGAGTTCCGCAGATTGAAGTTACCTTCGACATCGACCGCAATGGTATCGTCAACGTCAGCGCGAAGGACAAGAGCACTGGCAAGGAACAGAAGATTACAATTCAATCGTCAAGCGGCATGAGCAAGGAAGATATTGAGCGTATGGTTGACGAAGCTAAGCAACATGAAGCGGAAGATAAGCAAAAGCGCGAAGCCGCCGACGCCAAGAACGACGCCGAACACACCGTTTATCAGTCGGAAAAGACTTGCAAGGAGTTCGAGGGCAAAGTTGACGACTCACTGATTAAGGACGTTCGTGACGCCGCGCAGGCTCTCAAAGACAAACTCGACAGCGGCGACACCGAGACCCTTAAGAAGTTGACGGAAGAAGTTCGCCAAGCCCTTTACAAACTAAGCGAGGCGGCATACAAGGCGGGAGCCACTCCGAATCAACAGGGCGAACCCAATGCCGACTTCACTCAACAACAGCAACAACAAAGCTCGTCCGATAAGAAAGACGACGATACAATTGACGCCGAGTGGACAGATAAGAAATAATTCGTAGCAGATTACAGGCAGGGGAGGGAGACAAATTCTCTCTCCCCGTTGTTTGTTTAAGGAGCTGATTTTTTATGGCTGACAAGAATTATTATGAAATTCTCGGCATCAAAAGGAACGCAACGGATGACGAGATTAAAGAGGCTTACCGCAAGTTGGCAAGAAAATATCACCCTGACTGGAATCGCGACGACCCCAATACCGCCGAAGCTAAGATGAAGGAAATCAACGGGGCTTACGACACTCTTAAGAACAAGGACAAGCGGAAAGAATACGATAAAACTTTACCAAAAGAAAGGGAACCGGATGAACATTCGTCCGAAGTGGAAAAACAGTATAAAATATGGTTTGGTAACTTATAATATTAAGAGGTGAGTTCTATGGCGGACAAGAAAGATTATTACGAGGTGCTCGGCGTCAACAAGAATTCGACCGACGACGAGATTAAAAAGGCTTATCGCAAGCTTGCAAGGAAATATCACCCCGACCTTAACCGCGACGACCCTAAAACCGCCGAAGCTAAGATGAAGGAAATCAACGAGGCTTACGACGTTTTAAAGGACAAGGAAAAGCGCGCACAGTATGACCAATTCGGGCACGCGGCGTTTTCTGGTGCTGGCTACGGGCAAGGCACTTACACCGGCAATATCAACATGGATGATATTTTCGGGCATATGGGCGATATGGGCGGTTTTGGCGATATCTTCGAGCAATTCTTCAATCCTGGCGGCGGGCGTGCTCGTCAAAAGCGCGGACCTCAGAGAGGTGCTGACCTTCGTTACGATTTGCAGATAACTTTCGAGGAGGCGGCGTTCGGCAAGGAGATGACGATTAAAGTTCCGCGTATGGAACCTTGCGAGGAATGCGGCGGTACGGGAGCGAAGAAAGGTACTAAGCCTGACGAATGCCCCGATTGTCACGGCACGGGCATGAGGCAGACGACTACGCGCACGCCGTTTGGAACCATTTCAAATGCTAGACCTTGCGAACGTTGTCACGGCACGGGGCAGATTGTCAAAAATCCTTGCGAGCATTGCCACGGCAGAGGGAAGATTCAAGTTAGGCGCGACATTAATTTAAAAATTCCACGCGGCATAGACGAAGGTCAACGGCTTCGGATTCAAGGGGGCGGACAGGCTGGCGAACGCGGCGGGGCTCCTGGCGATTTGTACGTTTACATTGTCATTAAGCCACACAAGATTTTCACGCGACAAGGTACCGATGTTTATTGCGAGATACCGATTACCTTTGTTCAAGCGGCATTGGGTGCAAAGATTGACGCCCCGACCATTGACGGCAAAGTTGAACTGACGATTCCAGAAGGCACGCAATCGGGCGAAGTGATGCGGATTCGCGGCAAGGGCATTCCCGTTTTGCGCGGCGAGGACAGAGGCGACGAGTACGTTAGGATAAAAGTCCTCACGCCGAAAAATCTTTCCACGCGGCAGAAAAATCTTTTGCGCGAATTCGAGGACGACACCTCCGACTACAAGAACAATCCCGAAAAGAAATCCTTCTTCGACAAGCTCAAGGACTTGTTTGAATAAAATTCTAAGCGACAAACGCGGCGACCGATTATTTTCGATTGACCGCGAATTTTTTTGCGTTAAAGTTAGCGACTTTCAGCAGACGTGAAGTATAATGAAAACGCCAAAAACTTTTTGACAATCTTTTATTAAGTATCTATAATGCAATGCACTTATGGTGTAGTTCATTTATAAAAATTTTCTTGACAAGGAGGTTTGTTTCATGAGGAAGATTTTTATAATGACAATGCTTCTTATGGTTATGACATTAACAGGTTGCGATAATGACTTTAGTCCAAACGTTAAAAGCGAAACAATCCGAATTGGACTCGACAATGAATATGCACCTATGGGTTTTCACAACGAGAGAGGGGAACTGGTCGGCTTTGATGTTGACCTTGCTAAAGAGGTGGCTAAACGTTTGGGCGTTAATATTGAATTCGTATCAATCGACTGGGCGAAAAAAGAAGAGGAGATAACTTCTGGACGTATTGATATGCTTTGGAATGGTTGCGACATAACTGACGAGCGCAAAAGGTATCTGCTATACAGCAAGCCTTACATGGACAATCGGCAAATTCTTATCATTAAGAAGGGCAATACTCAACATATTTACTCTATCAACGACCTTGAAGGTAAGGTTGTCGGCACGCAAGCTGGCTCTAACTCGGAGGATTACGTTCATGAGCACGAAGACTTAAAGAAGGGCTTTGAGGATTTCAAGACGTATCTGAACTATAAAGAAGCGTTCGAGGATTTGGATAAAGATTTAGTCGACGTTCTGATTGTTGATGAAATTGCGGGGCGTTATGAGATGGCAAGGCGGGCGGGCAAGTTCGAGATTATAGAGATAACTGTTGGTTCTGCTACTGAAATTGCCATTGGATTTCGCAAAGATAATGTTGAGCTTCGCGACAAAGTACAAAAAGTTTTCGATGATATGGTTAAGGACGGCACTGCTAAGAAAATTTCCGAGCAATGGTTTCAGGCCGATTTGATTAAGTTAAAGAGATAATTTAAAGGGAGGGTTCTCTTCATGAAGAGGATTATTTTACTGCTCCTACTAATGCTTTTAGTCTCGACAGGTTGTAGCTTTGATAACGTCAATACCATTAACAGGAAAAAAATTACCGTAGGATTCGATGAAAGTTTTGCGCCAATGGGTTTTCGCAATGAGGAAGGAGAGATTGTCGGCTTCGATATTGACCTAGCCAAAGAGGCAGCGAGGCGTCTGGGCGTTGCGGTTGAGTTCAAACCGATTGACTGGGCTAAAAAGAGGGAGGAGATAACGTCTGGGAATGTTGATATGCTTTGGAATGGTTGCGACATAACCGACGAGCGCAAGGAGTATATGATTTTCAGCAAGCCTTACATGGACAGCCGTCAAGTTCTTATCGTCAAGAAAGGCAACGACCAAGGCATTTACTCTGAATACGACCTTAAAGATAAAGTCGTAGGCATGCAAGCCGGCACGAGTTCGGAACTTTATATCAACAAAGACATTAAGAAGAGTTTCGCTGACTTCAAGATTTGCAACAGCCTGCAAGAAGGGTTCGAGGCTTTGGACAAAAACGAATACGACGTGTTTATTGCCGACGAGATTGCAGGACGTTACGAGATAACTCAAAATCCCAATCGTTTCGAGGTGATTGAAACGAACGTAAGCCCCATAACTGAATTTGGCATTGGTTTCGCTAAGGACAACACCGAGCTACGCGATAAAGTTCAAGTCGTCTTTGATGAGATGATTCGAGACGGCACCGCAAAGAAGATTTCCGAGAAATGGTTCCACGCCGATTTAATTAAGTTAAAGAGATATGATTGTGTGAAAGGCTAACGTTTATAACGAATAAGGACTGCATACCCTAACAAATGCAGACTGTCCTATTGCTGATACTCCGACAAGCTAAGTTGTGAAATTTAGTTTGAAGCTCGGTAAAGTCGCGTTGA
>JACXWG010000112.1 GCA_014764605.1 Quinella sp. 1Q5
AAATCCCGCCGCTTAAGCAGATTTAAGACGGGATTTTTTGTAAAAGCAGATGTTTAAGTTTTAAGGAGATAGCTTGTAAAGGATTTTATGATTGATTATCAGGGATACGCTTCATTAAATTGTCAATAAGCATTAAAAACAGCTCATCTTTTACGTAAAGACTTCCAAAATCATCATCGGACGCAAATTTATCAACATTATCTATCGAATCTTTAGTTTCAGAGCTTATATTTAGATCTTTATCTTCCATAACGCAAAATTCTTCCTTTTAATCAAAAACTTCACGTTCAAAGACGCGGAAACATTATAAAAAAAAAAAACGGGCTGTCAAGCAAAATTTTCAATGAAAAAACCCTACGACGCACTGCCGAAGGGCTTAAAAAATAATTTTGTAGTGTTGAAAGTACTTTGGAGCGGAAATTTTTTAGTTTTTAGCGTTTCTAAGTTCACGGCGGCGTTTTTCACGCTTTAAACGGATTTCACGAGCGGAATCTATGTTGCAACGGCGATTCCATTCCTTAATTCGGGCTTCACGGTCGGAATTATTCATGACGAAGGAAGGATTAACCATAAAATCGGAGCAATCGAGCAATTTAAGTTCTTGAACAAACATTTCGTCCTTCAACCAGCGCAGAGAACGGAAAATAGTAGGAATTTTTACTTTCAAATCGTATGCGAGCTGTTGTTTAGTAGTTTTAAAGCCGTGAATGCTTTCGGATGGCTGATTGAGAGCGATGTAGAGGAAAATTTTGACTTCAGAACCGTTTGGAGCGTCTTTGAGCCTGTTGATTAATCTTTCAGCGTTGAAAATCATTTTGAAACCTCCTTTAAGTGATTTTGGAGCGATTTTAGCAGTTTGAGAGGCGATTTGAAAGCCTGAAACGAAAATTATCATAAATGATAATTTTGCCCTCTAAAAAATGGCGTAATCATGCGGGATTTTCGCTACCCTAAAAAAACACCCTAAATTTTGGGTGACTTTGGGTTCGGCTTGAAAAATTCTCATAAATGATAATTTCCAATTTGAGGCGATGAATATTTGCAAATAAGTCGCCGCTGGTATATCATAAGCGAAAAATTCAATGAGCGGGTGATATTTTGGTATATGCGTTGAAGTTCGGAGCGAGTTGGATATTGCCGCCTGGGATATTCATCGTGCTTGCGCTAATTTTGGTTGCTAAGCTGTTCAAAATCAGTCGCAAGCTTGCCGCAGGGGTTTTTTGCGTCACTTTGATATTTTATTTGCTGTGCACGAGCTTAATAGCCGAAAAAACAATGGGATGGTTAGAGGAAATGCACACACCGCCCGCTAATGTCGAGAATTCTGGCGCAGATGTGATAGTTTTGCTGGGAGGAGGCGCGATAAGTCAAGTTCCGGACGTTGACGGGGTTGGAGCACTATGCGCAAGCCCCGCGAACAGACTTTTAACGGCAGTTCGCCTGCAAAAGCTGTTAAACGTGCCGATATTGATAAGTGGCGGGCAAGTTTACTCTGATTCGGGCGCGGAGGCGGAGATTTCTGCTAGAATCTTAAAATCGTTGGGCGTTTCGGAAGAAAAAATCATAACGGAGACAAAAAGCATAAATACAGCGCAAAATGCCAGATATAGTGCCGTAATCCTGCGCGAAATGAATTTTTCAAAGCCATTATTAGTTACAAGCGCGTTTCACATGAATAGAGCCGTGCTGAACTTCAATTTGCAACGATTTAAGCCGATAGCGTACCCGACGGACTTCACAGTAGCGCATAATCCGACATTTCACTATACAAAGCTACGTCCGCAAGCCGAAGCACTACTTTTGAACGTAACGGTGCTGCAAGAGCTGTTAAGGACGTGTGTAACGGAGGTTTTAGGGATATGAGGAGCATTTTTTTAGTAATTTTGCTGATGATGACGTTTTCGACGTGTTCAGCGGAAAATTTGAAGTTTATCGACGCGATGGACGACACGGGCTACTATTATGACGCTGATAGCGTGAGCGAAATGCAAAACGGCGTTTTTAGTGTCAAAATGGCGGTGATAAAGGCGAGTTTGAATCGCATGTACGCTTACGACGTGAGAATAACGCCCGCGAACCGCACTTACGAGGTAATATCGTCGCAAATTCTTTCCTACGACACGCGAGCAGTCATTGAAACGAATAATAAGCGTCGATTGCCGCAAAAATACTCCAATAAGTCGGAAATGGGGCAAATGGTTCGTTTAATTCTCTACGGCGACTAAAAAATATCCCTCCACACAGTCGCGGAGGGTTTTTTTATTAAATTCGTCGCAAATTCTTTCCTACGACACGCGAGCAGTCATCGAAATGAATAATAAGCGTCGATTGCCTCAAAAATACTCCAATAAGTCAGAAATGGGGCAAATGGTTCAGCTTATCTTGTACGGCGACTAAAAAATATCCCTCCACACAGTCGCGGAGGGTTTTTTTATTGAATTCGTCGCAAATTCTTTCTTACGACACGCGAGCACTTATCGAAACGAATAATAAGCGTCGATTGCCGCAAAAATACTCCAATAAGTCGGAGATGGGGCAAATGGTTCGCTTAATTCTCTATGGATACTAAAAAATATCCCTCCACACAGTCGCGGAGGGTTTTTTAATTGGATAAGCCGTTTAAGCTTCGGCAAGATACTTTGTAATCGCCGCGTCGTAGTCAGCGGTGTGCGCGAAGGCTTCCGTTGCCAAAGACTTGCGCACGTCAAGCGGAACCTCGCCGGTCTCGGTTATGAGCTTAGCAATTTCGTCGTAGCGTTCGGGGTTGGTCACGACTGTAACGAATTTGAAGTTCTTCGCTGCCGCTCGAATCATCGCGGGGCCGCCAATGTCAATGTTCTCAATCGCGTCCTCTAACGTGACGTTCGGTTTGCGGATTGTCTTCTTGAACGGATAAAGATTGACGACGACTAAATCAATCGGCTCAATGCCATTTTCCTGCATTTGCTGAACGTGTTCGGGATTGTCACGCACAGCCAATATCCCGCCGTGAATCTTCGGATTGAGTGTCTTAACGCGCCCGTTCATAATCTCCGGAAAGCCCGTAAGGTCGCTGACGAACGTAACGGGAATGCCCGCCGCCCGAATCGCCTTGCCAGTGCCGCCCGTGCTGATAATCTCCACGCCGCACTTGCTGAGCTTGCGTGCGAAGTCCACCACGTCTAACTTGTTCGACACGCTGATTAATGCCCGTTTGATTTTCATCTTGCCGCCTCCAATCTCAACTTTGCGCCCGACGATTTTAAGTCGCCCGTCAATGAACAGCCTAATCGCCTGCGGATAAATCTTATGCTCTTGCTCCAAGACTCGTGCCGCTAAAGTTTCCTCGGTGTCGTCTTCTTTGACTTCGACCGCCGCTTGCAGGATGATTGCTCCGGTATCTGTGCCCTCGTCGACGAAATGAACCGTGCAACCCGACACCTTAGCCCCATAAGCCAAAACGTCGCGATGAGCATGAGCACCAGGGAACGCCGGCAATAACGACGGATGGATATTCATGATGCGCCCTTCGTAGCGGCGGACGAACTTTGCGCTAAGAATTCGCATGAAGCCAGCCAGTATCACCAAGTCGACGCCTTTAAGATGTTTGATAAGTTCCGCCTCGAAGTCTTCGCGGTTTGTGAAGTTCTTCCGGTCGACGCAGATATTTGTAATTCCAGCCGCCTCCGCCCGTGCCAAGGCGCCGACGTTCGGTTTATCAGTCAGCACGACCGCTATCTCCGCCGACAAGTAGCCGCTGTTGATTGCGTCGATTATCGATTGTAAGTCCGTGCCGCGCCCCGAACATAGCACGCCGAGTTTAATCATCAAGCTCACCTCCTAGAATTTCTACGCCGCTATCCTCGACGACGCGCCCAATTTTGTAAGCGTCAATCTCGTCAGCAATGTCCGCGTCGACGATTAGAATCATGCCAATGCCGCAGTTAAACGTTCGGAACATCTCGCGCCTAGGAACGTTGCCCCAAGTTTGAAGGAGCTTAAAAATCTTCGGGACGCTCCACGAGTCCGCGTTAATCACTGCGCCTAAACCGTCAGGCAGGGCACGCGGAATATTATCGTAGAAGCCGCCGCCTGTCACGTGAACCAGTCCATGAATCCTATCGCCGTACTCGCGGACAATCGGCAAGACCGTCGCGGGATAAAGTGTTGTCGGCGTCAAGAGTTCTTCGCCAATCGTCTTGCCAAGTTCGCTGATGAATTCGTCGCCCTTAAAGCCCATGCGCTCGAAAATAATTTTTCTAACTAAGCTAAAGCCATTTGAATGCAGACCGCTTGACGGCAGACCGATTAGCACATCACCGACCTTGACGCGAGCGGGAGTGATTAAAGCTTTCTTCTCGACGACGCCGACTGCAAAGCCCGCAATGTCATATTCGCCCTCTGGATAAAAGCCGCTCATCTCGGCCGTCTCGCCGCCGATAAGCGCACAACCCGACGCTTTGCAAGCCTTAGCTACGCCCTTGACAATCTCGGCGACCTGCGCTGGATTGAGTTTGCCAACAGCTAAGTAGTCTAGGAAGAAGAGCGGCTCGGCTCCCTGAACCAGAATATCATTAACGCACATGGCTACGGCGTCTTGCCCTATGGTGTCGTGCTTGTTTAGCATGAACGCAATCTTAAGCTTAGTGCCCACGCCGTCAGTCCCCGAAACTAAAATCGGTTCGTCGTAATCTTTAAGCTTGAACAGTCCGCCGAAGCCGCCAATGTCGCCTAAGACCTCCTCGCGATACGTCGCACGAACGAAATCTTTAATCAGGCGCACGGACTCGTTGCCCGCGTCTATGTCCACGCCCGAAGTCTTATAAGTCATTTGCTCCATTTAATCACCTCGCCAAAGTCAAAGGGGACAAGGCGCACCTTATCCCCCGAAAAATTTTTTACAAAGTCAAGCGGTCGAGCATTTCTTTATAAGCCTCCACGACGCCGCCGAGGTCTTGACGGAATCTATCCTTATCAAGTTTCTCGTGCGTGACGGTATCCCAGAAGCGGCAGTTATCCGGGGAAATCTCATCAGCCAAGAGAA
>JACXWG010000048.1 GCA_014764605.1 Quinella sp. 1Q5
CATCGTCGTCGTCATCGTCATCGTCGTCGTCATCGTCGTCGTCATCGTCATCGTCGTCGTCATCGTCGTCGTCATCATCATCATCATCGTCATCGTCGTCATCGTCATCGTCGTCGTCATCGTCATCGTCATCGTCGTCGTCGTCACCAGACTCGTCAGCGTCAAATTCACCCCAAGGATCAAAACCGGGTTCACCAGCAGGATCTGCGAAGAGCTGCAGGTCGAATACAAATTCTTCCATTAAATCATTCATAAGAAAATTACTCCCTTCAATTTCGCCGCGCTTTTGCACGGCTCGTTGATTGACATTAGCTTGCGTTGCAAGCCCCGATTAATTGAACCCCTTTGGACATCCCAAAAAAGCAAAACAGCGTTGAATTCGAGAACCCTACACGATTCTTCGAGTCCAAACGCCACAGTCCTGATCAACGCTTTGCGTTCCCCAACGTTCAGCGAAGATCCCCCCTTACTTGATTAGCCCGCGTCCACCAAACGCCTGACTATCGGGGCGAAGGATACAGCAGGAAATAATTTTTGTCAAGGGCGTCAAGGTTAAAAGTTTCTTAAAAGGTATTGCCAGTTATTTTTTCTTCTTCTTCTTTTTAGCCTTCTTGGGCGAGCGGGTCGCGTTTGCAAGCTTAGCCTTCATCTTTTCTTCTTGCTTTTTTTGCTTATCGCTAGTCTTCTTGTCGCGTTGCATTTTGGCGTACTCTGCGCCGAGCGAGGCTATCTTATGTTTGACGGTCATAATCGGGTGGCTAAGGAGCATTTTCTTTTGTCCGCCCTTCATAATCTCCAAAAAGTCATTCGTAAAGCGTTCACCGAAACAAGGAGTCTCGCATTGTTCACAGATAGGTTTGCCGATACCGTAGGGGCAACGACCGATTTTTATAAAGACGGTCGACAGGACGGCAGTACATTTGGCGCAAAGCTTATTGTCGGTGGTGCCGTGGTTAGCGTTGCAGTATTTACCAAAGGTCTTGCGGATATTTTCTTTCTCGTTCGGGATATTATTTTTCAATTCGGGCTCCTTGCGCTTAGGCAGGAGGCTTTTTACTTTGTCGAGGATTCCCATAGTCCAAACTCCTTTCACGTTAGGTTGATTCATTTTAATTGCCGTCAAAGTATCATGTCAAGTCACTAGCGGATTGACTAGCCGCGCCGAACTTCCCGCACCTAATCAAAATCCACAGCGTGATTGATAAGGTCGTTGCAGTCATCATGATTAGTCCGAGTCCGTCAACAAAATTCCCCCAAGGCAACGTCCCTAGCATCATGCCTAAGCTACCAAAGAGCGTCGGGATAAAGTTTATCACAGCCGCCGCCGTCCCGACGTTTTCCCTTGCCTCAAGCAAAAGGATTTCCATTGAGAACGGACGAACGACCGCGCCTATCGCCGTGAACGGCAGGAAGCTTAGCAGGAATATTATCGCGCTCTTTTGCCCAACGCTTGAAACTAAAATCCCGCTCGTAATCGCCACGCCAAAGCAGAGTTTCAATAAGCTCACGTTCGATAAGGTATTCTTCAGCTTGAGGTAGAGAATTGGTCCTGCGATTGACGCCGCCGAGTTCACCGCGAAGAAATAACTGTACTCCTGCGCGGTCAGGTTGAAGAATTCGACGTAGATGAACGACGAGGCACTAAGATACGCCATGTACGGCTTTGATAGGAAGGCGAACATTACCAGCACAGCCATAAAGTATTTTTTCCGCCCGACTTCAAGCAACAGCGTCATCGAATTTAAAAGCCCTCCGCGATAACGCTTGTGTTCGGGCAATGTCTCGCAGAATAGAAACGCCACGATTAAATTTATTCCGCCCAAAACCGTAAGCAGATAGAACGAGCCACGCCAATCTGTGAACGTCAATAAGATTCCTCCGACGAGCGGGGCGACCATCGGCGCGATTACTCCTAGGGCTTGCGTTATCGCTAAAATCTTGCGCATGACCTTTCCGCGAAAACAATCTTTAATCAGAGCCGTAGCAACCGTTATCACCGCGCCAGAGCCGACTGCTTGAAAGAACCTTCCGAGCAATAAAAAATAAATGCTCGACGCCTCCGCGCAGGCAAACGACGCCACAGTATAAATCGCCGCGCCCAATATCAAAATCGGTCGCCGCCCGTATTTATCGCTTAGCGGTCCAAACAGAATCATTGAAACAGCAAACACAAAGAAAAAAATCGTCAGCGTCAAGCCGACAAGAAATTCGCTAGCCGAAAAGTATTTTCCCATTTCAGGCAACGCGGGCAAGTATAAATCCGTCGAGAGCGGGATAAACATTCCAATGTACGCTAGATAGGCTATCATCATCGATATTGTTAAGTATTTCTGTCGCCGCATCTAATCGCCCCATAAAATGAAATTGACTTACGTTACCGATTTTGCTAAAGTGTAATCGTAAGAACTCACTAAGCACGCGGAGACGCAAGTCAAAAGTTTTTACGTATTCTAGCCGTTTCCGAGTGTTAAGTCAATTAAAAACTCGGAGGCGATTTTTATGAATCACAATGAGGCGGAAAAAATTTTGCGGGCGAACGTCAAGGATTTACCAGAGCCGCTCAAGTCCGCAGTCGAATTCACGTTGAAAACTTTCTTTACACCAACCGCAACTACAGAAGCGATAAAATTTTTAGTGACGAATTTTCAAATGTTGAATCCAAAGTTTCAAAAAGCAGTTAAAGCTGTAATAACAACCTTTGAGGAAAGATTAGGCGTAATCAGCTTGCCGCATGAAGAATGGCGCGACGTTGTCGGCTACGAAGGACTTTATCAAGTCAGCAATCTCGGACGTGTGAAAAGTTTTCATCGCGGAAAAGTTCATCTGCTCAAATATCAACTTGATTCTCAAGGGTATGTGATAGTTACATTATGCAGAAATGGACATCAAAAAAGAGCTAAAGTTCATATTCTTATAGCGCAGGCTTTTATTCCAAATCCAGAAAATAAACCTTTTATCAATCACATTGATGGAAACAAAGCAAATCCGCATATATCTAATCTCGAATGGGTAACTCAATCTGAAAACATGTTACACGCATTCCGAATTGGTTTAAAAAAGTCGGTAGCAGGTTCAAAAAATGGAAAAGCAAAACTAACCGACGATGACATTCGCTATATTCGCAATTACTACAAAAAGGGAAGTCACTATTTTGGTCTGAAAGCTTTAGCAAGAAAATTTAATGTATCTTTAACTACTATTTCAAGGATAGTTAAGGGCAAACATTATAAAAACATTACATAACCTTTTTTGCCGCCAAAATTTTCTTCGCAATTGACATCATTAATTTGATTCGGTTCTCTTGATTCGTTAAGGAAGCTCCTGCCTCGCAGTCGATTGCTACGATATTTGCCCGCTCGAAGTGTTGCCTTAGCGCGTGCATGACGCCCTTGCCCGTCAAATGATTCGGGAGGCACGCAAATGGCTGTAAGCAAACGACGTTCTCGACGCCCTCTTCAATCAGCTTGACCATCTCACCCGTTAAGAACCAGCCCTCGCCGTTCAAGTTGCCGGTGCTGACGAATTGACTTGCAAGTCGTGCCGTTTCCTTTATCGAGTGCGGGGCGCGGAAGTGTTTGGAATCCTTAAGCGCGTTCTTCATCGGCAAGCGGAAAAATTCTATGAACTTGATAAATAGCTCCGCGAAAAGTCTTTCCTTGCGACTGCCGCCTAGAATCTCCTGCTTAACAATCGCATCGTGGGCAATGTACAAGAAGAAATCGACGAAATCGGGCATGACGACTTCCGCGCCTTCCTCGTGCAGAACCTTTTCCAGATGATTATTCGCGACGGGGTGATACTTAACCAAAATCTCGCCGACGATACCGACTTTGGGCTTAGCAATGTCTTGAATCGGTATGGCGTCGAACTGGCGGACAATCTCCTTTATGTTGCGTCGATAGCTAAGATAGTTGCCGTTCACGAGGTCGGCTTTGGCAAGAGTCATCCACTCATCGAACAATTTATCAGTTTCGCCGCGCCGAACTTCATAGGGGCGCATACGGTTTGAAACGTTCATGAGCAAATCGCCGTAGACGGAAGCTTTAATCGCGTCCATAAGGCAATCGCGGCTGAGTTCAAAGGCGTCAGTCTCTTCAGGCAATCCCCAGCACGCGAAGACCGGAACTTGCCCGAAGCCCGCGAACTTCAACGCACGCCGCATGACGCTGATATAATTCGTGGCACGACACCCGCCGCAAGTTTGGAACAAAATTATCGACGTGTTATCGGGGTCGCATTCGCCCGACTTCAACGCTGCAAGCATTTGACCAGCAACGACAATCGCTGGATAGCACATCTCGTTATTGACGTAGCGCAAGCCCAAATCGATTGCCGCCTTGTCGGGGAGGGCAGGTATCAGCACGCGGTAGCCGTATTTGCTTAAAACGGTTTGAATTAGTTCAAAGTGAATCGGAGCCATCTGCGGCGCAAGGATTGTATGTTTAGCTTTGCAATCGGGCGTAAAGTGCGGGCGGTCTGGAAATTTCTTCGGCGAATAGGTGACGGGTGTCCGACGTTTCAAAGCCGCGAGCAACGAACGCAACCTTATCCGAGCCGCACCGAGGTTCGACACTTCGTCAAGCTTAATCATCGTGTAAATTCGCCCGTGAGCCTCAAGGATTTCTTTAACCTGCTCAATCGTTAGCGCGTCGAGTCCGCAACCAAACGAGCTTAGCTGAATCAATGTAATGTTCGGGTGTTCGGCGGCGAATTGCGCAGCGTGATAAAGTCTGGCGTGATAGCTCCACTGATTGACGACGGAAATTTTTGGCGCGTCAACGGGAACATGATAAACGCAGTCTTCGGAGAGAATCGGCAAGTTGTAGGATTGAATCATTTCGGCGATACCGTGATTAATTTCTGGGTCGACGTGATACGGTCTGCCGACGAGCAAGATAGCATGTTCGCCAGTCTGGTCGATACGTTTCAAGACTTCATCGCCGAAAGCTTTAATATCTTGGCGGAAGCGTTCCATTTCAGCGGCGGCTTTATCGACGGCGCGGGAAATTTCATCAGCCGTCACGCCCTCGGATTTGAATTCTTCGGCAAGACGCTTCTTAAGCTTCTTCATGTCGTGGACGGGCAAGAACGGTTGAATAAACTTAATGCCGCGTTCCTTAATCACGTCCATGTTGTTGCGAATGTTTTCGGGGTAGCTGGCAACGATTGGGCAGTTGTAGAAGTTATCGGAGCGCGTGTCGAAGTTGTACGGCTCGCAAGGATAGAAAATCTTCTTCAAGCCGCGTTCGATTAAATCCATGATGTGACCATGCGCAAGCTTAGCGGGGTAGCACAGCGAATCACTCGGAATAGTCGAAATGCCTTTGTAGAAAACCTGAGCTGAGGACTTAGCGGAGACTTCGACGCGATAACCCAGTTCCGTCAACAGCGTGAACCAAAACGGATAGTCTTCGTAGATGTTAAGCACCCTTGGGATACCGATTGAACCGCGCTTAGGATTTTCTAGCGGCTGATAGTCAAAAATTCTCTGATACTTGTAAGCGTAGGCGTTCGGGACTTCGGCATTAGTCTTGGGCTTGCCACCCACGCCGCGTTCACAGCGATTGCCCGTGAAGTATTTGCCGCCGTCAGGGAATTTCTGCATAGTGATTAGGCAATTATTGCCGCAACGCCCGCAACGATATGATTTGGTCACGACGGAAAAGTTTTCGAGTTCATCAGCTGATAAAAGCTTCAACGTGCCCGCGCAGTTCTCACTGGCAAGGATAGCCGCTCCATACGCTCCCATAAGTCCGGCGATGTCGGGGCGGATAACTTCTTTGTGCAAAATTTCTTCAATCGAACGCAGGACAGCATCGTTATAAAAAGTCCCGCCCTGCACAACGATATTTTCTCCGAGGTCTTCGACGTTCTTTAGTTGCATGACTTTAAACAGCGCGTTTTTGATGACGCTAAGCGCAATGCCAGCCGAGATGTCGTTGACGGTCGCGCCTTCCTTCTGCGCCTGCTTAACCTTTGAATTCATGAAAACGGTACAGCGCGTGCCTAGGTCAACGGGAGCCGCTGAAGTCAAAGCCATGCCTGCGAAGTCGCCAACCGTCATGTTAAGTCCTTGCGCGAAGTTTTGGATAAACGAACCGCAACCCGCTGAGCAAGCCTCGTTTAGGGTGATGTTGCCAATCGTGCCGTCCTTGACGAAGAAGCATTTCATATCCTGCCCGCCAATGTCCAAAACGAACGACACGTTAGGGCAGAACTCTTGCGCGGCAGTCAAATGGGCAAAGGTCTCGACTTCAGAGCCGTCAGCGTGCAGAGCCGCTTTAACAATCGCCTCGCCATAACCAGTCGTGAAAACGCCTGCAATCTTAGCGGTCGGTGGCAACTTGCTGTAGAGGTCGCGAATCTGATTGACGACAACTTTAAGGGGTGCGCCCTCGTTGGAGCCGTAGTTGGTGTAGAGGATTTGCTTATCAGTGCCAATCGCGCAAATCTTAGTTGTGGTGGAGCCAGCGTCTATTCCGATGAAAATTTTTCCGTGATAAGTGCTTAAATCGCCGCGTCGAACCTTAGCTTTGTCGTGCCGAGCCTTGAAGGCGTCATAGTCGGCGGCGTCCTTGAATAAAATAAAATCCGCCTTGCGAGTTTCAGCGCGTGCGGCTTCTTCGGACTTCTGGATTGACTCCTCAAGCTGATGGATAGAAATTTCCTTAGCCTCGTCGCTGAGAGCCGCGCCCGTTGCCACAAAAAAATTTCCGTCGGGCGTGTCAACGACTTCATCTTTGGAAAGTCCGAGCGTCTCGACGAAACGTTTCTTGAGTTCGGGCAGAAAGTGTAGTGGTCCTCCTAGGAAGGCAACGTTGCCGGCAATCGGTCGCCCCTGCGCAAGGTTGCCGATTGTCTGATTAACGACCGCTTGAAAAATCGATAGCGCAATGTCAGCCTTCTTCGCGCCGTCATTCATGAGGGCTTGAATATCGGTCTTGGCGAAGACGCCGCACCTTGAAGCAATCGTGTAAAGTTGCTTGCCCTTTTCCGCCAAAGCATTCAAGCCCAGCGCGTCCGTCGAGAGCAAGCTTGCCATGTGGTCGATAAATGAACCCGTGCCACCCGAGCAAACGCCATTCATACGGACTTCGGGCGCGTTGCCGAGATAAATAATCTTCGCGTCCTCGCCGCCAAGCTCAACAACCGTATCGGTCTGCGGAATAAATTTTTCGACCGCCGTTTGGCAGGCAATGACTTCTTGCACGAACGGTAACGAAATCTTTTTGGCAATGCCCATGCCCGCTGAGCCAGCCAACGCGATTTTAAAAGTTTTCTCGCCGATGATGTTCTTCAACGACGTTAGGGAATTCGCAAGCGCGGAGCTGATTTCCGAAAAGTGCCGCGCATAATTTTTAAAGATAAGCCGTTCCTCGTCCATGACTACAAGCTTTATCGTCGTGGAGCCGATATCTATTCCGACTTTCATAAAAAAATCACCTCGCCGCCTGTCATTGTATAATTCAAGCGTCAAGGTGTCAATCATAAACAACCGATTTAAACCAAAGGCGAGGATGGAAACAAATATTAGCTTATCAAATCTGGTAACAATGTTGCGAAATTCTTTTATGCGTTGGAAAAAGCACAGACGATCTAATTTCCTATGAAAAACCCCTGCCAAATTTCCTTTGAGCAGGGATTTTTTCTTCTGTTTTGTGTGTCGTAATAATTTTATATGATGTCGATAAACGCCTGTATAAAAAGTGAACAGTCCATACGGAGGAACAATGCTATTTGAAAATTTCATCTCACTGCGCAATAAATTTCATGAGTGCCTGTTTATTTTTTTGTGGCGATACGGTTGGTCGTCCCAAAGTTGCTCGTGCTCCTATGGTACTCTCAATCTCTACAAAACATCGTTCCTTGCGTGTTCTGACATCGTTTAGAATGTCGCCTAAGCTCACGTCATCATTTACCTTAGCTACAAAAGTGTATCCACATGCAACAGCAATCTTTGAGAAATCGATTTTTCCTGCCACAGTAGGCATACCTCCTACGCTATCATGAGCTTTATTGTTGATAACAACATGCACCAAATTTCCTCGTGCAGTTCCACCGATCACCGCCATAGCTCCCATATGCATTAGAGCGGCTCCATCTCCATCAATGCACCAGACACGCTTATCCAACCTTTGTAAGGCAATTCCTAACGCAATGGATGAACTGTGTCCCATAGAACCCACTGTAAGAAAATCTCTATCATGGCTTTCGCCTCTCATTTCTCGAATTTCAAACAGTTCTCGGCTAGCCTTGCCTGTCGTGCATACGATAATATCATCACCAGAGACTTCCACAATTCGTCTAATTATATACTCTCGTTTCATTTCATCTCCATTAGCGTAGGAAAATTTTCCATTATAAGACAGAGCATCCTTTCGTACGACGAAAGCCACCTGTTTCCCTTCGGCAAGACTTTTACGAAATGTTATCATAGTATCCTGTAATTCCGATTCCGTAGTTTCTCTGTCTAGTATAAAATAATCAATATTCATGACTTCCAAAAGTTTTAGGGTAATCTCACCTTGGAATACATGTTGAGGTTCATCATGAATTCCCGGTTCTCCACGAAATCCAATGATAAATATCATAGGAATGCCGTAAACTTTTTCTGACAGCAAAGACGCCACAGGATTGATAATGTTCCCCTCTCCGCTATTTTGAAGGTAGACGGCGGCAACTTTACTCGTTGCTAGATGATATCCCGCCGCTAATGCCACGCAGTTTCCCTCGTTAGCAGCGATCAAATTATGAACTGGGTCTGTTCCGTATGTTTGCATAAGATAGCTACAAAGCGGTTTCAAAAGAGAATCTGGTACGCCTGTGTAGAAATCTGTTCCCAAAATTTGAACGAAATCTTCAACTTTCATCGAATTTGTTCCTTTTTCTAATGTTTTCGTATAATCCTCGTATATCTTCCTTAGTCATGTTCACTGGATGATTTTTAAGTCTCACATGATTGACGCTGTTCGACAAAAATTCTATATCCTCCGCCCGAATGCTTATGCTTCCAAGCTTCAGCCCTTTAAGCATCTTTTGAAAATTAATGTAACCCAAAGAGCCTTCCGCGTCGAATAATTTTCCCAAACGTGCCAAAGTCATTTTTAGGTAATTCTCGCCTCTAACATCGCTACAAGCAGATGTATGCTCAGACATCCAAGGCCATAATACATCTATACACAAAGCGGCTGCATGTCCATGAGCTATGCCATATAAGGAAGTCAGTTTATAGCACATGGCATGTCCTGCCGTAGTCTGGGTCATGTTGATTGCTTTACCTGCCGTATAGGCTGCCAACATCATACGCTTGTTTCCTTCAGGGTCATTTTTTAGAAAGCGTTCCATGTTCTTTAAAATTTCCACGATGGCTTTTTCGGACAAAACTTGACTTTCAGCCGTGGCATTTATCGACCAGAAAGATTCTATTCCATGACAAAGAGCATCAAGCATAGTTGCTTTTCTATGATACATGGGCAAAAAAGTCAACACCGATGGGTCAAACAGCACCGCATCAGGAACTATGCTTTCGTCTGTCACAGATTGTTTTTCGCCGTTTTGATAAATGACGGCAAATTTGGTAGCCTCCGAGCCCGTTCCTGCCGTCGTCGGCACCGCAAGGAATTTGATATCCAGTGTTGTCTCATTTACTTCTGTTTCATGCTCATGCGGAAGTTTTCTTCTGTACAATTTAATGCATTTTGCTACGTCCAGAGCAGAGCCGCCACCTGTAGCCAATATAAGTCCAGTCTTTTCCTTACGAAACTTTTCGACCCCTTCTACCACTGACTCATAGGAAGGATTCGGACGAAAATCAGAAAATCTGACAATCTTAAGACCTTTTTCTTTTAGTTCTTGCAGATGGGAGTAAAGACGCATTTGCTCAAATGATTTTCCACATACAAGAAAAATGCTACCGCCAGAATATGTCTCAATGTATTTATCTACTTCCGCATAATTGTTAGAAGGTCCAAATAGTATCTGCTCCATGATCTCCACCTTCTCGCCTATTCTAACTTTTACAACTTTTTCAGGACACAGCGCATATGACTACTAGCTCCCGTAGACGACAGGATTTCCTGCACCAATTCTTTATCGCTATCTTCTAATGATACAATACGCTTTGCTAAGTCATTATTTAAATTTTCCTTCTGCATTTCTAGCATCTCAACATCCATTTTTCCAGGAGTCTCTATTGAAACCACTCCGAATCCACATCGTATAGCAAAATGTGTGATATTAAGTGTACTAAAGGCGTTGAGGTGCATTGGCGGCAATATACTACAAACCAGCATTCTCGGCACATTGTAGGAAAGACTTCTTGATTCAAGCGCATATTCGTTGGGGGTAGTAAAAGTCATATCCCCCCCCCCGTGTCATTAGGTATCAATCTTATAATGTCCTTGAATCCCATCAAGGCGATATCCGCTTCCTGAGCACGATGATTTTTTAGGATTATTTCCGCTGTTTGCCGCATTGCAGGCACCTCTGCCCGCAGGAGATGATTAGCGTAAATGACAATATTGACTCCCAGTTCTTTCCAGTTGTCTTCCTTTATGGAAGGAAAAGTTGTCGGAACGATTACCAATGGGGTAAGATTATCGAAGGCACGAAATTTCTTTACGAATTCTATGATTTCATCGGGTTCCTTTTTGCGACTATGAATCATGATACCGTCAGCTCCAGCTTTCACAAATGCCTTTGCACGCTTTAGCGCGTCTTCCATTCCTCGATCCAAGATAAGGCTTTCAATACGAGCGATTATCATGAAATCCTCCGACTTTTGAGCACGTTTACCCGCCGCGATTTTTTTACTGAACTCTTCAATGTCCGCCTGTGTTTGAGCTACCTCGGTTCCAAATAAGCTATTTTTTTTGAGCCCTTTTTTGTCCTCTATTATAATGGCTGACACGCCAAGTTTTTCAAGGGAGCGTACAGTATAAACAAAATGCTCCATTAATCCTCCGGTGTCACCGTCAAAAATAATGGGTTTCGTAGTAACTTCCGTTAAATCGTCAATGGTGCGAAAACGGCTTGTCATATCTACCAATTCAATATCTGGTTTCCCCTTGGCTGTGCTGTCACAGAGACTTGATACCCATATGCCGTCAAATTGGTAAGATTTTCCGTCAGCGTGCACCACTGTATCCTCAACGATTAGACCGCTTATTCCATCATGAGCTTCCATAAATCGTACTAATCCTTGCATAGCTAAGATTTTTTTGAGTCTTCCTCTGCGGTTGTCTGGAAGAGAAAGCCCCATGCGCCACCGGTCTTCTATTTCTTTATACTGCGATTCATTTGAATAAGGAAACTCCACTAACCTTCCGCCATGAGAAGCAATCCAATCCAGAACCTCAGCTCGAAGAGGTTGCAAAAAGCCTTGACGCCAATTATCACCATGCACCACGATATCAGGCTTTAATTCTTTCAAAATATTTTTATAGCTGAACTCTTTTTGCTCAACAACTCTGCTAACACCCTTTATGCTTTTGAAAAGTTTCATGCGTTCTTTGCAGGGCACCAATGGATAGCGTTTATATGATGCTACGGCTTCATCTGACAGCACGCCTATCACTAGCTTGCCCAACCTAGCAGCTCTCTCAATAATCCTCAAGTGTCCGCCATGTATAATATCCGTTGCAAAGGCCATGTATACAGTCCGATTGGCTCTGCGGTGCAGTCTGTAAGTAATTACTGCCAAATCCTGAGGGGTATCTACTTCTTGGCAGACTCTGTTACTTACATCAAAAGGATAAAGCTTCATCTTACCAGATACCTCGTTAAAGGCATTTTCGGCATAGCACTTAACTTGACCTTGCTCACAAAACTTTACTATCGCCTCCAACCAGATTTTCCAATCTTTTTGGTTCAGTTTGTAAAAGGGTTGAGCGGCAACGGTTTCGTTAAAAAAATCCACGCCAACCGCTACAATGCGTTGTTTTCCATTTTCATCAGAGCGTAGTACTGCTTTAAAATCTTTGTCTGGCAAGCCATTGTTACTTAACACCGTCATACAACTATCACGATTATTCAGCATATCCTCTATAATGCCGTCTTCTAATACTAAGTCGCCGTGAAGCAACAATATATCGCCCGTCAAAAATTCCCTTGCCAGATAAATGGAGTAAATGTAATTGGTCTCTTGAAACCGAGGATTTTCCACAAAACGAAATTGCAAATCAGGCATATCTAAACTTTTGCAGTAGTCCTCTAAAATCTTTCCATGCGCTCCCGTGGTAATGACAATTTCTGTGATTCCCGCCTCGGATAGTTGCCGCAACTGACGATCAATAATCGTTTCCTCGTCTGTTACCTTAACCATGCATTTAGGCAGATTATCCGTTAAAACCCCCATGCGCGACCCAAGTCCTGCGGCGAGTATCAGTGCCTTCATTGTTTCCCATCTCCTTCTTTCGCCTTGGAAAGAATACGCTCCACAATATCCTCAACATGCTCTTGACCGTTATTATGCACCAAGACATCCGGAGTTTTTGGTTCCTCCATTTTCATGGTAACACCTACCAAATTTTCGGCGCAAGAGGAATACAGCCCTTTTTTGTCCCTTTTCATCAGCGTTTCCATGTCGACTTTAAGGTATATTTCGGTATATTTCTCATTATTGGCTCGGTTCCACGCCCGGACACTGTCGTACATGCTGATTGTGCAACAAACAACATCTATGCCCTGCTCCGTCAATATATGGGCAATTTTGGCATTGCATAACGCGCCTTTTCTGCGGTCTTCATCACCGTACCCAAAAGCATCGCCGTATGCCTCGCGAAGTTTATCACCGTCAATGATAACGACATTGTTCTTACTCTCTCTAAGTTTCTCATACAACGCCGTTCCAATGGTGGTCTTTCCCGCGCCCGAAAGTCCGGTAATCCAATATAACCTTCCTGTTGATTTTTCCAAAATAATCCTCCTTCTAACTAGCACTCGTACAACTTTTGTCCAGGGGCTAAATCTGGGACAAGCACTTCCACTAAGCGCAACTGATTGCCGTTTTTGTCAATGCTGAAATCTTCCTCCCCATGTTCCATAACGTCTAATGCTCTCTGCAGAATCCATTCGTGAAATTCCTTGCATTCATCTGGGTTCGGCCAGTCAGGCCATTTCTCGTCCAAATCTTGCGTTTCCACTTTGAAGGGAATATCAAACAATTTTTTCAAGTCTTCGACGGTATATTTCTTCCCGTCATAGTATCTTAGCCTGTAACCATAAAACTCAAAATTTTTGACATTCAAAAGCTCTATACGATAATAATCTAAGGGAGAAAGATGTTGTAGATGCTTCTTGTAGATATAGACGGGCTTAATGTCAAAACCAGCTGTTCCGTCCACGATTCCGCTATCTTCTCCATTGGTCGTAATATGCAAGCATGACTCTGACCATGGAATACGCAAAAATTCGCAGAGCTTTTCTGTTGTTTCTCGCGGATAAAGCTTTAAATCCTCAAAGCGCACATGACGGCTAACCGAAAATGCAGGATTATTCTCATTCATGTAAGGTCCACAAGAATTTTTTTCTGCATATAATTTTATAACTGAAAATGGAGAATGATATACTGGCGTTTCGCCATTTTTAACCACAGTCGTGTTTACGCTACCTATCTTTGTAAGTGGATAACGAACAACGCCCACATAACGTTTATATTTAAAGCCATTCATCAATTCATTGTCCATATTTAAGTTTTCTTTCCAATTAAAGCCTATTCTTTTTTTATGTTGATTCATTCCATGTATATCATAAAATATAGCCGGTGTGATTCGCTGTAAAAATTTACGTCCGACAGCCGCATTAGCGGACAAATAAAACGCCTTGAACCAATCATGAAGACCATATTTCTTTTCTGGATTAAGATATAAGGTCAAACCTTCAAGAAAAAATGGTAAACGTTCCTTATATTTGTACTTTAACATATTCGCTAGATTAAGATTCCGTAAAAATAACTCTTCCTTTTCATTCGGATTGCGAAGATGCTCCACCGCTTCTTTTACTGTTTTGTCCTTACAAAAAATTTTCCATAACAAGGTAAATATTGATAAACCATGCCAGCCGATTGTCAAAAGAGACGGATGAGAATCTAAGATCATATTAAAGAAGTCTGAACCAGAAAAAGAACGTGGTCTCGACTGGACTAGTTCCACAATCTCGTCGATTTGAAGCGACAAGGGGGTGCCAAGTTTCGGTTTCGCCGGATAGTACTTTTGCTTTTGCTCTTCGCCAAATAGAAAAACTGCCTTCCCACAGCTGGCAATTTCAGTCCAATCTAGATTTTCCATTGACTTCAAGAAATCTGCCCATGAAGAATATTTCAAGTACAAATTGTTATCGGAGCCGAATTTGTCACTTACTCTCAAGCGATCGCACATCCATGTTATTTCCTCAATGTCATAGGCATCCTCCAAAATGATTGGGGCATCTGACTCTACTTGCGACAGAAAACTTTTTATCCTTGACTCTACTTTGGGCTGGTTTCCTTTTGTTGTCGGCTTTTCATCAAAATTCATATGGAATCCCGCGCACGAGCTAAGAGCTTTTTGATTCTTTTCAAATACTGCACCCACGACAAGCCGTTTATACAGTTCTTCTACAGAGATTTTGCGTATTTCGGGATAAATGTCCGTGCCATAGACGAGGGTTCCGTTCGCCTTGCCAGATATAATCTTGTTAACGTTCTCTTCTGTCATCAGTTCCATATCCGAAGTACTTTTAAAGGTTTCAAACATGGTTTTTAACTCGGCATTCTCCATAGAAGAAACGTACAATTTACCTTCGGGCAACCCGTACTTTGTAGCTGCTACCTTTTTCCAATCATATGCTGGACGGTCTTCTTTGTGCAATCTCGCAACCGCTACTATATGACCATCATTTCCCACAATCGGGAGTTCCGAAACGCCTGTGGTCTGAGTGAACGCCGCCTCTACCACTTTTTGAAGCGTCTTGCTATTTTTTTCATCTATCGGCAAGGAAAATACAGCGGGGGCGAGTGATACAAGGGGTAAAATCGACTGACTGTATATGTCGTCAGACAAGTAGCGATCCTTCTTTTGCAAGGCTTTTAATGCATAACGTCCAGCATCGTCTAAAAAATAGATATTTTCCACACCGCCAGACAAGTAGCAATCCTTCTTTGGCAAAACTTTTAATGCATAACGTCCGGTATCGTCTAAAAAATAAATGTTTTCCGCACCACCCTCAAAACCTTCAATAAGTTTCATGATGTTAGCGGAAGATAGCCTTACAAGTGCCTTTGTCGGTAGGATATCAACAACATTCCCCTTAACAATAAACTTTAATGAATATCCCACTTCGTTCTCCTCACTTTTTAAAAGATTTCTGAAGCATTATAATAACATAAACTTTACTTTTCAAGTATTTTTTTGGGGGCAAAAAAATCCCGCCACATGGACGGAATTTAAAAAATTTATTAACCGAGCCGACTTTGAAGAGTTTCGAGGAGTTCGCCGCGCAAATTTTCGTCTGGAATCTTTTCTATGACGGGATTGAACGCCGCCTCGACAATTAGCCGCTGAGATTCCGATAAATCAAGTCCGCGACTCATTAGATAGAAAATTTTTTCCTCATCGAGCCTACCGACGCTTACGGCGTGATGACCGTCGATTTGGTCTTCAGCGGCGAGCATTAACGGCACAGAACGGTTTCGCGTGCCTTCGGACAGGATAATCACTTCTTCAAGCTCCCGACCGGTTGAATTTTTCGCGCCGCGTTTAAAATCGAGTGTCCCGCGGAAAATTTTATCGCTTTTACCAGTCAAAGCCCCGCGAACGTTCATATTTGCCGAAGTTCTTTTGCCGTGTTGTCGAATCACGTAATTAAAATCCAATTTTCGTTCCGCGTCGCCGAAATAAACCGCTTCGAGGTCAGCAACGGAGTCATCGCCGAGCAAATCAATTTCAACGTCCGCAGAATAATCGCCGCGACCCAAATCCGCCGAGATAAACTCAACACGCGCACCCTTGCCGACTGAAATTTTAATTTTTCGTGCGATGTTATCGTTACTCAAGTTTACGGCGGAAAAATTTTTAATTTCGCCGTCAGGAACGTTTATAAATTGATTTTCGACCTGCGCGGAGGTTTTTAGTTGATTTACGCCGAGCCAACGCCACGTTTTAAGAGGAATTTCGCCTAACATGATTGACACCTTAGAACGCCGGCACGATTGCGCCTTTATACTTATCTTCGATGAATTTTTTAACCTTATCGGACTGCAAAGACTTCACGAGCGTTTTAATTTCGTCGCGGTTCTCGTCTTCGCGGACTGCAATGATATTTACGTAAGGCGAAGTCTTATCTTCGATGAAAAGCGCGTCCCGCATGGGGTTAAGGTCGGCATTCATAGCAAAATTTGTGTTGATAATCGAAATGTCCACGTCTTCGAGGGTTCTGGGCAGTTGAGCGGCTTCGACTTCCTGAATCACCAAGTTTTTGGGGTTCTCGGCGATGTCTTGAACAGTTGCAGTCTCGTTGACGCCGTCTTTAAGCTTGAGCAAGCCAGCCTTCTGCAAAAGTAGCAGGGAACGTCCGCCGTTCGTGGGGTCGTTCGGGATAGAGACCGTCGCGCCGTCCGCAAGCTCCTTCAAGTCCTTAATTTTCTTGGAATAAATGCCC
The DNA here is from genome assembly GCA_014764605.1 of Quinella sp. 1Q5. GTDB lineage: Bacteria > Bacillota > Negativicutes > Selenomonadales > Selenomonadaceae > Quinella. Next base: position 16,636 of record JACXWG010000048.1, read on the forward strand.
ATCGGCTCGATATGCACGCCGCCCGCGTTCTTGAGCTTAACGTCCTTGTGCTCCTTAACGAAGTCATTCAAGTACGGCTCGTGCTGGAAGAAATTCGCGTCAAGCTCTTTGTCGTTTAGGGCGATATTCGGTTGCACGTAGTCATTGAACTCGACAATCTCCAACGTGATGCCCTGTTCCTTGAGGTCGGGTTTAATCTCCGCCAACAGCTCGGCATGTGGAACGGGCGTTGCACCGATTTTAAGTGTGACTTCCTTAGCCGTGCCCTTATCGCCGCCGTCAGTCTTAGCAGGAGCGTCGCCGCCACCGCAACCCGTAATCAACAACGCCGCCGCTAAAGTTATCGCCGCAAAAA
>JACXWG010000049.1 GCA_014764605.1 Quinella sp. 1Q5
GTCGCCATTCAAATCAGTTACTTCCGTGACTTCGAGCTTGATAGCCTGGGTGCGTTTGTCGAAGTGCGGATTATAGTTCTGCGTCCCGAAGAAGTCTAATTCGGTTTGGACAATCGGCGAACCGGCGTAGCACGTCGCGATTACCTTGCGCAAGCCGAGCTGATTAAAGTAAATCATAAAGTACTTAAAGAAGTCGGAGTCGTAAGGGTCGTCGCAGTTGCAAAGGACGGTTTTGCCCTCGAAGAACTTTTGATAGTGCCACAACTCGTTTTCAATGTCGCGGATTTGCGTATAGAACTCTTCCTTCTTAGCCCGCGACGCCGCGTTTAGGTTCTTGTTACCTGCCATAACGTTTCCTCCCGTGAAATTTTAATTAGTCTATCAGAGCCATAGCACTTTTGCAAAAGCTTCTTGAAAAAGTTTTCGGCGGCGACTATAATAAACGCGCTTAATAGATATAAAAGAGAAGCTCCAAGAACGATTCCACAACGATCGCAAACGCAAAAAAAGCCCCTCGTGCGTCCGGCTTAGACGTGCGAGGGGTTGCGTTATATTTCAAACGCAGAAGTGCTCGTTACCGCTTCCGAAGAAGTTTGTCAAGCCACCTGCAAACGAAGTGCGAAACTACATTTGCTCCGACGAGTTTGAGAAGCTCCAGCAGTGTCTCCACAATGACCGCCTCCTCTCTGTCACCAGATTGGAGTCCTTTCGGTAACGCGGCAATTTTATAACAAGCGCGAGGGTTTTTCAACGAAGCTCCCGCGCTTAAAATTTTTTACCAGTTGCTTTTCTTGCGTCTAAGTTTAATGCCCGCGACGGCGATAAGCAAGGCGAAGACCTCTAGCCGCCCGACGATTAAAATCATCATGCAAAAGACTTTCCCGAATGCCGACAGGTTGCGGAAGTCGTCAGCATTGCACAGCCCCGGCAAATTCCCGACAGTAGACAGGCACGCAACCGATATTGAGACCGCCTCTGAAAACGTTGTGCTATGGTCGAAACTCAAAATGGTCGCACAAATAAACATCGTCACGAGTACGAGGAAAAGGTAAGCGAGTATTCTGCCGACGGTACGCATAGGCACGGGCACATCACCAACGCGGATTGCCGTCATCATGATCGGGTGAATTGTCTTCCGAACTTCCGCCGCCGTGACCTTGACTAGGACAATCAGCCGGATAACTTTAAAGCCGCCAGTCACCGAACCAATACAGCCGCCAATCGTCGCCATGAAGAAGATAAAGAACTTGTCGAAGTCGTGAATATTCGCCGCGCTGTCGTTTAAGATAATGCCCGTCGTGCTCATGAACGAGACGATATAGAACAGCGACTCGCGAAGAGCTTCGTTGGCGTCGAAGTAAAGCCCCTGCCAAAAGACGCGGAACAGTAGCAACAACACCCCGAAGAATATCATAGCGTAGAGGACGAGAGCTTCTTCGTTAGCGAAGATTAATCGGACGTTATCGCGGAGGGTGCGTCTCAGCCTCAGGAAGTATTGCTTAAGGCGCGTGAAGTAATTTAGCCCGAATTCGATACGCGGCGGCACGAGGTTATAAATCACGCGATGATAGAGCAGGAAGTTTCCGCAGGCTAGGAGCATTGAGAATATCGCGGCGTATTCGACGTAAAAGCTCCCGTGTTCAGGGAAAAAGTTGCCGCCGCCCGTGGAAATACAACGCATTGCCATAATCAGCGAATACCACACGTCAAGCCCCGCCGCCTTGAATGCCGCAATGCTTGCAATCGTCAACGTCACGTAGACTTTGATAACGCGGACGCTCATTAGGTTCATTTGCCCGATAATCGCGCTGAAACCCTGCCCGCCCTGCGAACTCAACGAAATACCAAAGCACCCGCTGACTTCAGGCAAAACCGTCACGAGCATAATCAAGAACAGTAGCGAGCCGAGCCACATTAGCTCACTTTGCCAAAGCAGAAGGAGGAACGGCGCATTGCTTGGAAGGATTGATAGCCCTGCGGACGTAAGGTCGCCGACGGTCTCTAAAAGTGCGTCTAGCGGCGAAAGCCAGCCCGTAAGCAGAAACGGCAAGCAACCAAACAGGGCAATTATCGGATACATGATTAGGATTGCCACAGCCGACGCCGTGATTGGTGCGCGTTGAAATCTGCCCGTGCCGAAGTGAGCAAAGAGCCTTCCCACCCCGACGGCGAACGTCCCTATTGCCGCGAAAAATATTGTGGTGTCGAGTGCGTTTAGTTCAAAGACGGCGTAAGCAATCGGCAGGAGGTTGGCGACCGCGAACGTCAGCAACGCTTGACTTTGGATACGCAATATCATTCGGAAGTTCATGACGTGCCCGCCTTCAGAAGTGGAAATGATTCATCATGTGTTCGGTTAAGGACTTCGCGTCGTCGTTCTTGTGCTCAAGGAGATATTCAAGGGTGTGGACGTTAAAAAAGGACGTTATCGGGACGTAGCGATTGTACTTGCGGAAGTCGCCCCACTTCATCAGCTTAGCATGTAGCCGTTGAATATCTCGCCGCGTGGCATTGTGCCGCTTTAGGATTCGGCTAAGCAAGACATCATCACTAATCGCCGCAAATATCTCATCAATGAGCTTGGGATTAAGTTTGTCGTTCTCGTACTTCTCAATCAGCGCGACGGAGGCTTTTGACATCTTGAGCGTTCGACGTATCGCGAAGACGAAGTAAACCACCAACGCGACAAGCAGTACATCTAAAAAAATATTCATGATTGATTCTCCGCTGTTCAAAATTTTTGTGGTGTGCTATTATCGCCCAAAAAAGCTTAAAGCTAAATTGTATGAGCGTGCCTAAATAATAACACAGGCAAGGAGCAAAGGAAATGAATCACAGCGGAACTTTTTACGGGATAGGCGTAGGCCCCGGCGACCCAGAACTATTGACAGTCAAGGCAATGGAGGCGTTAAAGAAAATCGACGTGCTGATTGCCCCGAAGACCGAGAAGAAGTCTGACAGCGTGGCATTGAGTATCGCGCAACCCTACCTTAAATCGAGCGTCGAGATAATCTATCAGACTTTCCCGATGGTCAAGGACTTCGCGGAGGAAACGGACGTTTTCAAGGCGAACACGGACGAAATCTTGCACGAGCTACAAAGCGGACGGAACGTGGGCTTTGCGACGCTTGGCGACCCAATGTTTTACAGCACGTACATTTATATTTTTCGACTTCTGGAGCCGTGCGGCGTTAGGATTGTGACTATCCCAGGCGTGCCGGCGTTTCTAGCGATTGCCGCTCAAATTGGACGCCCATTAGCTTACGGCAACGACATCTTGACGATAATCCCTGCGACCGCCGACCTTGAGGCGATTAATACTGCCCTTGACCACGCCGACGCAACCGTTCTTATGAAAGTCTACAAGAACTTCCCTGAAGTCGTCGACGCCCTAAAGGCTCGCGGCATGATTGATGAGGCTGTCTTAGTCAGTCGTTGCGGACTCGACGACGAGAAGATTATACCCGACGTTGCGGCGCACAAGCAGGAACACTTAAACTATCTGTCGACGATACTAACGAGGCGGCAATCATGATTAAGAAATTTTTATCGGCAATGTTAATCGCGGGCTTGCTTATGACGGGTTGCGGCTCGGATAAAACTTCTGCGCCCGTGGAAGTCAAGCAGGAGGTTTTCGCCACGCTTGAGGACGACGCTGGCAGACGAGTTATCTTGCCGAGCAAACCTTCGCGAGTCGTGGTGACGAGTGCTAGTTTCCTTGAGCCATTGCACGCAGTCGGCGGAGAAATCGTCGGGCGTCCCGATTCCAAAAACCAAATGCCGTCTTGGGCGAAGGACTTGCCGAGCGTGGGAGCCGTCTATCAAATCGACGTTGAACGCTTGCTGAGTTGCGCGCCCGACTTGGTCATCATCAATAAGGGCATGAACGAAAAACTTTTGCCGGTGCTTGAGGAAAATAAAATACCCGCGCTGGTCGTCGAACTCAAGACTTATGACGACTTCAAACGCGGGCTGAAGATGTTCTCTTTGATAAGCGGCGACGTTGAGGCGGGCGATAAGATTATCAGCGAAATGGACGCCGAGATTAAAGCTATCGTCGATAAAGTTCCGAAGGCTCCGTTGCGCGTGGCAATCCTCCACTCGACCGCACAGGGCTTGACGGTTCAGCTTGACGGGAGCATTGCCGGTTCAATCGTCAAGATGTTTGGTTGGCAGAACGTCGCCTCCGGCATGACGCCGCTTGAAAAGAATCCCGACGCCGCCCCCTATAGCATGGAAACGCTTGCCGAACAAAATCCAGAAATAATCTTCGTAACGAGTATGGGCGACCTAGACGAGATTAAAGCGAACATGATGCAGGCAATCGAGACTAATGCGGCGTGGCAAGCAATCGGGGCAGTCAAAGACAAGCGGCTTTACTTCCTGCCGCAAGATTTATTTCTGCTAAGTCCAGGGCTACGCTATCCCGAAGCCGTAAGGACTATAGCTAAGCTGATTTATCCCAACGAATTCAAAGGAGATTGATTAATGTTTATCGACACCCATTGCCACCTTGAGGACGACAAGTTCACCGAAGACCGCGCAGAGGTTTTGACACGCGCCCGCGCCGCCCAAGTCGAACGGATTATAAATTTCGGAAGCACGCTGACGAGTTCCGTTGCCGTCGTTGAATTGGCTAAGAAATTTCCAGAGCTGTATGCGGGCGTAGGCATTCACCCAGAAGAAATTGACGACTTCGACGCGAAGACTTGCGCGACGCTTGCCGAACTCGTCACGGATAAAGTTATCGCCGTCGGGGAAATCGGCTTGGATTATCATTGGGAAAAGGATAGCGAACGGCGATTGATTCAGCAAAAGATTTTTATTGAGCAACTCGACCTAGCCCGACAGCTGAAGTTGCCCGTTTGTGTTCACGACAGAGACGCGCACGGCGATACGCTAAAAATTTTGCAGACGGAAGCAAGAGACCTTCGCGGAGTGTTGCATTGTTATTCGGGCAGTTTGGAGACGGCAAAGGAAGTTTGGAAACTCGGCTGGCTAATCGGCGTCGACGGACCTTTGACTTTCAAGAATTCCGCGAAGTTGCCTGAAGTCGTCAAAGCCACCTCGCGTGATATGCTATTGATTGAGACCGACGCACCCTACCTAGCACCGACGCCCTATCGCGGCAAACGCAATGAGCCGACTTACGTCGTCGAGGTCGCAAAAAAATTGGCGGAGCTTAGAGGCGAGACCCTAGAAGAGGTCGCCGCTTACACCACCGCCAATGCCAAAGCACTTTACGCTATATGAATATGCCGTCGTAGTCTTGAGTCTTGGGTTGGGAAGGTTCCTCAGGCCCGGAAATGATTTCGGGCAAAGTTATTTTCCACTCCTTGTCGACAGCCTCAATCACCGCATTAAAAATATTTTCCCGCGAATCATCAAGCCACGTGACGCCCTTGCCCTCGACGAAAATTTTCAGCGCGTGCATAGAGACCGCTCCCACGTCCGCCAATCGAATCATCAATGCGGAGTCGATGGGCGCGCGATTTTTTTTGTGCTCAAGTCGCCTAAGGATTGCCCTAAAAATTATCGGGTGGAAGGTCACGCCCCCGCGAACCGCAAACGGCACGTGCAACAAATTTAATCGGCTAGCCCGCGTGAACTCCTCGAATAAGTCTTCCGCGTTGACTGACGGCAATTGAACCAGTCCCGCCCTGAATTGTCCGAACTCAAGCCCGCCGTCCTTCCCAAGCTCGCGAACGCTAAGCGAAATCTTTTCCGTGATGACGTTCTCATAAACTGTCCGTTGCGGTGCGCCCAAGACGAATTTATAACGCTTGCCGCCCGCCGTGCCAGTCATCAACTCCGATAAATTTATCTCCTCCGCAATGAAGATTTTATCGCCAAGCTTCAAAAGCCCTTCCGTCAAAAAAATTTCGTCGTCGCGTTCGATAAAGTCCATGCCGCTGATTATCCCGTCGCCGTAGTCCGAGTACATCAACCGCAGGAATTCTCGCGGGAACTTTTCAATCGCCCTAAGTTGCGTCGCCGTCAGGATTGAGCGTCTCTCAAATCGCAATTCTTTTCTGCTTAGCATAATCACTTATCCCCATTAAAGAACGTCTGCAAGTTCTCGTCCTCGTAGCTCTCAAAGTGTCGTCTCTTCGGAAGCCAATACTCCGTCGCGCCAATGTCATTCACACTCACGCCGATTTGATAGACATTGAAGCCGTAGCCGTCGTTCGCGTCAAGTGCGGCTATGCAGAAAATTGGTTGCAACTTGCCGCCGTACTTTTCCAACTCGACCTCCTGCAGTCTCTCGCCAATTCCCTTTTCAATCTCGGCTTTAGTGTAAGTCGTCTCGTCGCTCATGATTCTTATAACGTCAGCCAACGTGAAATTATCGGCGTCGCCTTTGTCAAAGTGATAGAGGATTTCCCGTTCGATATGATTGTTCGTGCCACGCACCAAAAACTTTGTGTCGCCCGTCTCAATCGGGAACTTCCTTATATTCAAGCTCCCGTCTCGTTCAAGCAAAGTCCGTTCGTCACGACCAACCAAACTTTTAACTGCGTAAATACGGCGGGTGCGGTTACCCTCGATGATTGCCTTGTACTTGCCCAAAGCCTTAGCGTCGCGAACGTATTCAATGCTACCGAGTATGCAGAACTTCTTCAAGACGACGCTATCAACTTGCGCCTTATCCTCATTGCCACGCTTGCGTGGTATGCGCATATGTTTGCCCGGCACAAACTCCTTGAACAGGTCGCGGAACTTGTTTATCTTGCACGATTGCCCGCTCAGACGATACTTATACTTCATCAGCTCATCTTCCGCATAGTGACTTAGCAACGTCTTCAATATCGCGTAAAGGTCGGGCAAAAGGATTCGATTTATCTCGCGTATGGTAATTTCCACGCCGTCCATTGGGTCGCCCTGCGGTTGAAGCCTGCCATCCTTGCGCACGCTCAAATAATACTCTTCGGGACTGCGCACAAAAATTTTCTTCTTCTTCTCGAAGTCGACGTTCACCAGATTTGATTTAAAGAACTCAATCTTAATCGCCTCCGCCAGCTGCCAGAGGTAATAGAAGTTCCGCTTAACCTTAATGCGTTCGTTCCTCATAGTGTATTCGGCAAACTTCGTCGGGATAAAGCTTTCGACGCGGGCATATTCTTCCTCGAAGCGTTTATAAATTTCGTTCTTATTCTCGTAAGCGTAATCAATCAAGCTTAAAATATCGTCGTCCTCGTCCGGGATAAGGTCATAAATCTGCAAGTTCTCGTTGCGTTCCAAGTTCGCGGCAATCTTCATCTTTAGCATCTGCAGTATCCGATAGGTGATGTTGTTGCCGCCAAAGTTCGAATCGCCGCTCTCAAAGTCCGTTTCCAACTTCAGCACGTGCCAATCTTTACCCTTTTCAATCTGGTAATGACAGCTCGCCATATCCGTTGTACCGCCGCCGCAATCCAGAATCAAAATCTTGCCCGACGTGTCGCCGACGTTTTCTATCTGCTTAGCAATGTAATGATAAACCGTCGCTAAACCCTCGTCCAAGCTATTCTTATCGACGACGTAGCCGCGGGGCGCGAAAATCTTTTCCATTTCGTTAAGGAACTTTTTGCGGAGCTTGACGGGCGCGGTTAAGTGCAGGTTCTTAAACTTAACTTGAAATTGCTGTTCCGCCGCTCGTATGACGTAAAGCAGATAATCTTCCAGAATCTCCCGCCGCGTAACTGTTGCCGTCTCCCGTCCGTCGGTGACTTCTTCCTGCGTGTCAAGCGAATTCAACCAACGCTTAATCTCGTAAAAGACTGTAGCCTTTGTATTGTAGCCCGCCGCGATTATCTCCCGCTTAGCCTCGTAGCCGTGCTTGTAAGAGACAAGCCCATCATGGCAGCTGTCCACGTAAACAATCGTCGGCAAAACCTCGCTGAAGACAATATCATCGCTCGTCACGTCGCGGAAGGTCACTTGTTCAGGTTGCCCGCCCTTAGTCAAGTCGTAGGTGCCGGCGGTCGTGTTGCTCGTGCCAAAGTCAATGCAAAGAGGTCTGTCCGTCGTCTGCGGTTCGTGATACTCAACGTTAAATTCCATTGTCCAAAGCTCTCCGCCGTAGCTCTCGGCTAAGCTCCTCGACATTGGACGCAAAAAGAATTCTCCAGCCGTTGCCGGTACCATCACGATTAAAAAGATTCTTTGGTTAATGAACTTGTCTTTGTCAATCATTTGCCAATCAAAGACGACATGCGGGAAAATTTTCTTCGTGCCGCGTTCAATGATGATTCCGTCCTCCGCATGACCAATCGCGGCTATCTCTCCGTCTTGCGTGGCGATTGCTACTAGCCCATAATAAATCGCGTGGTCGTCGGGCACGCTCAGATAAAACTTGTCCTTGACCGTAACGGGGTTATCCTCGAAGATTTTAAGCGTGTCGGATATGTCAAAGTCGTCGTCCACGGAAACTTTTGTCGCGGCGTCGAAGAGAGCTTGCATTTGCCCGAAAGTTAGACTTGCAACTACAGGTTCGCTAGGTTCGGTCGGCGTCTCTGTCTTGCCAAAGTTGACGAACTTAACCGCACGGAAGAACAGCGGCAAGTAATGTTCGCGGCGCAAGGCTTTAAAAGCTGTCGAATTGAATCCTTTGCCCGTCGTCGCAAGCGTCGCCTCAATGAAGTCCCGAACGATTTGCCCTTGCTTAATTTTGTCTTCGCCCAAGGCGGCTCGCAATTCGTCTTGATTGATGACGTTGCGGCATTGCTCAGGTAAAAAGTTCCTTACCTTAGCAAAGTCCACCTCGACCAACCCATTGAAGTCTGGGAATATTTCCGCGAACTGCTCAGCGTCAAAATCCTCAGCAGACGTAAGAATCGCTTGAGGATAGACGGCGAACACGTGAAAGAACAACGCCAAAACTCTGCTTTTGTTGATACGATTCAAAGCCTCGCCGTCGCAACTGTCGCCCAAAGCCTCAACGCAAGCTTTTAAGGTAAGTCGCAAGTCATAAGGCGTCATCATTTTCAAACACTGGTAAACGTCCTCGTCCGTCGCCATGTCAAAGGTTATGTCCATCTCCCTTTTGACTATTGCTTTTATCTTGTCGACCTCAAGACGTTTCCTACTCTTTGCCAAAGTCGGCACAATTTTTGCCGCGTCCATTGCGACGTTTGCATTGTTCAGCGTGTCTCTAAAAGTTATCTCTCTCATAACGAATCACCTCGATTACAAGTCGCCCTTGGTCAGCGCGTTAATCACTCGTTCAAACAGCGTCGTTAACTCACTCATCGTCTTTATCGTGAAGGAATTCTTTTCGCCAACCATCTGGTCTAGGAATTCCTTATTGAAGTTCCGCCCAACGCCGATTGCGATTATCTTCAAGCCCTTATCGATTAGACTTCTGGAATAAGACGCCGTGGAAAGTTTTTGGTCGGGATAACCGTCCGTGACGAACAAGGCAATTTTCTTGCGCGTAGAGCTTTCTAATTCGTTGTTCGCCATGCGCAATGCCTCAATCATCTCCGTAGACCCTGCCGGGTCAATCTGGTCTAGTTCCTTAGTCAAAGCCTTAGCGTCGTTCGTCAGGCGGCAAAGCATATGCGGTGCGCTGTCGAAATTCATCAACGCCATTCGGTGTACGCTAAGGTCAATCATCTCGTTTATCAGCTTGCGGCAAGCGTCCTTAGCCTCGTCCATTTGGTCATACATGCTACCGGAGGAGTCAAGCATAAGGACAATATCAATCGGCGACGCACCAGACGAACGCGGCTCCGATTTGGCAGTTTTATCGAGAAATTCTTCGCGGCTATTTCTCTCGTCTTGCTTATCGGTCACCGTGACGCGTAGTCTTTGGTCTTCGGTGTACTCAAACTTCACGCTGACTTTAGTCTGACCCTTAGCGGCTGGCGGCAGGTTCTTCAAATTCAATGCGCCACGGAACCTGTGATACTTTAAATCGGTCTCGCCCTCCTTGCCCGCCTCGTAAACGTTGACATCAATCGTTGTTTGGTTATCAAAGGTCGTAACGTAATTTTTGAGAACCTCGCACGGATAAGGCGTGTCCTTAGCTAGGATTTGGTCGAAAATAAGCTTGCCCGTTTTCTCGTCCAAAACTTCAATGCCTAACGAATGCGCAAGGATACTGTGCAACTTAATATCGCCGCCGCTCTCAAGTCCGCCGCTCTTAGCCTCTGCGACGCGTGCCGCACCAGTCACAACCAACTGACTAAGTTGCAACGAGTCGTCTGGCTTGATTCCTAGGTCATGTTCAATTTGTTCTTTAATGTGCGGGATAAAGCATGTGCCGCCCGCCAATATCACGTGCCCGATATCCTCAAGCTTGAATTTCTTGTTGCCGTTCACGAAGTCATTGATGCTGTCAAAGATTCTTTCGAAGAGCGGCTTGCAAACTCTTTCCAGAGCCTTACGCGTGAAAACAAAATCCAAGTCGTAATTCTGCCCGCCGAGTGTCGTAAGGTTCGTTAGCGTCACGGTCTCTTCTGTGGCTTCGCTCAATCTCTCTTTGACGTTGCGTGCCTCAATCAATAGCCGCGTCATCAACGATTGATATTCGGCGTCGTCTAGTCCCGCGCTTTTGGCGTCGGTTAGCTTTATGCCAGTGTCGTCTTCTATGTGGCGGATAAGTTCCTGCTGTATGGCGCGGTCGAAGTCATCGCCGCCTAGTCGGTCGTCGCCGTCAATCGCAATCGCCGTATAAGTATGATTCGCGTGGTCAGCCTCCAAAACGCTAAGGTCGAAAGTGCCGCCGCCTATGTCCACCACGAAAACTTTTTTATCAAGTTGCCGTTCGTGAACCGCCTCGATTGCCGCCGCGGTCGGCTCCTCCAATATCCACATGACTTTAAAGCCAGCCGCCTCACCAGCCTTGCGAGTTTCGTCGCGTTGATTGTCGTTGAAGTAAGCCGGCACCGTGATGACTGCTCCAATCTCCGCATTCTCGTCTAGGTGTGCATTTCTTATCAGCCGTTGCCGAACTTCCTTTAGAACCTCGGTTGCTACGTCGGTCGGGGTATATGTTCGTCCGCCGCAAGTCCACGTCTTGTTAAGTTCAAAGTTGCCAATGTAAGTCTTCGCCGAACGAATCATGCGCGAAGGCTCAAGCACGCCTTTATTTAGCGCGATTTGCCCGACGATAACTTTGCCGTCCTTGTCCGTGTAAATCACGCTCGGCAACATCGTAGCTCCGCCCCCGAACTTTAGAAGTTTCTTCCGCCCGTTCACGAAGTAGCAAGCAAGCGTATTGGTCGTGCCCAAATCTATTCCGACTACCATAACCGTTCCTCCTCGTTCTATATTGTCCATAATATCAGCAAGACGCGCCGCGCCCTTAACGATCACTTGACCTAACGGCAAATCTTCTTCGGGCTTTATGCCTAGGTCGCGTTCGATTCGTTCTTTGATGTAAGGAATGGAACATGTATCGCCCGCCAATATCACATGCCCGATATCCTCAAGCTTGAATTTCTTGTTGCCGTTCACGAAGTCATTGATGCTGTCAACGATTCTTTCGAAGAGCGGCTTGCAAACTCTTTCCAAAGCCTTACGCGTGAAAATAAAATCCAAGTCGTAATTCTGCCTGCCGAGTGTCGTAAGGTTCGTTAGCGTCACGGTCTCTTCTGTGACTTCGCTTAAACGTTCTTTGACGTTGCGTGCTTCAATCAATAGCCGCGTCATCAAAGAATGATATTCGTCGTCGTCTAGTCCCGCGCTTTTGGCGTCGGTTAGCTTTATGTTGGTGTCGTCCTCGATGCGCCGAATAAGTTCTTGCTGTATGGCACGGTCGAAATCATCGCCGCCGATTGGATTGCCGTCAGTCGCTATCACCTTGTAAGTCTTATCCAGTACGCTAAGGTCGAAGGCATTACAACCAATATCTATCACGAGAACTTTTTTATCGAGTTGCCGCTCGTGTAGTGCTTCGATTGCCGCCGCCTTAGATTTCTCCAATATCCACATGACTTTAAAGCCAGCCGCCTCACCAGCCTTGCGAATCTCGTCGCGTTGGTTGTCGTTGAAGTAAGCCGGCACCGTGATGACTGCTCCAATCTCCGCGCCTTCGTCTAGGTGTGCATTTCTTATCAGCCGTTGCCGAACTTCCCTTAGAACTTCGGTCGCAATGCTAGTCGCTGTAAAAATTCGTTCGCCGCACTCCCAAAGCTTGTTATGTTCAGAAGTTCTCTTGTAAGCCTCCGATAAACAAATCATGCGCGACGGCTCCAGCCAGCCTTTTTCTAGTGCTGTTGCCCCGACGATAACTTTGCCGTCCTTGTCCGTGTAAATCACGCTCGGCAACATAGTAGCTCCGCCCGCGAACTTTAGAAGTTTCTTCCACCCGTTATCAAAGTAGCAAGCGCGTGTATTGGTCGTGCCTAAATCTATTCCGACTACCATAACCGTTCATCCTTGGCTCAATAAGGCTTATTGCTCGGCGTCGAGGGCTTTGTTTCCTCGGCTTTAGTCGTCGGCGTGCTAGATGCCTTGCGAAGTTTCCGCAGATAATCCCGAACGAACTTTTGAAAATCCTCTTGCTTATCGGCGGCTAGCTCATTGATGAGATCGTCCCGCAAATTTTCTATAAGTCGCTTCGTCTCCTCCAAAAGATTTTTGATGTCTTGACGCAACGACTCATTTTGCTTAGTAAGGCGGTCGTAAGTCTCGCGCAAGCGTCCGTTCTTGTCAAGCAATCGGTCGTTCTCCTCGCGCAACTTAATGTTCTCTGCTTGCCAAGCGTTGCCAATGTCCTGAATCGCCGTCAATATCTCCCGTAAGTCGTCTATCTTCTGCAACTCAATCACCCCGCCAAGACATTTTGAACTTTAGCAATCTTATCCTGCAACCTCGACGCCTCCGCTTTAGCATTTCTCGATTCCTCCTGAGCCTCGCGCAGACTTTCCGCCAACTTCTGGTAGCTGTCGTTTAATCTGGATAGTTCGCCCCGCAATTTTGAAAGTTCGCCCTGCAGATAACTTTGCGCTTCCTGCGACTTTTTAAGCTCCGCCGTCAACGCTTGGTTGCCCGTCGTCAGCTTGGAGAATTCGCCGCGCAGATAATCTCGTTCCTGCTTGAAGTCGTCGCGCTCCTGTTGAGCTTTCGCAAGCTCCGCCGGAAGGTCTTTTAACTTGTCCAACTCGCGCTTAGTGTTTTCAAGCTCCGTGCGCGTGGTGCCAAGGTCGTCCTCAACCTTCGATACGATTCCTTGCGCCAGATTGTTCAGCTCGTTGAAGTCCTCCGCCAAATTGTTTTCGTCCATGTTCAGTCCTCCAATCTCAAAAAGTGTTGTTCAAGCAAGATTAAGTCTGGTTCGCCGTCGATAGTCCGTTGCACGCTGACCCTTAGCCGCAACCGCCCATCGCGCATCATCTTTAGCCTAAGTAGCGGCGTCTCATCTTCGTTATAAAGTGTCGAATCAAGTTGCACGCTCGCCAGATACGCTGAATCCTCAAAGCTAGCCTCGTCCTCGAACGACTGATAAAGTTCAATTTTCCACGCCTCCTCCTCAAGCTCCGAAACTTTCAACGGCTTATACATCGTCTCGAAGCCTGCGGGAGAATTCTTTGACAAGCCCGGATAAATTTTCTCGCCAAGTGCAAAGCTCACCCGATATGGTATGGCGTTAATCGTCGTAACTTGTCCGCGTTGCTTAAGGAAATTCGCCGCGCCGCCCGCCACAGCAAGATATTTATTCTCCAAGCCGTTAAGGAAATCTTCCACGTCCTCGAAGTCATAAGCGTTCGCCGCGAACAGCTCCGCCCCAAAGTAATTCTCAAGCAACGTTCGGAAGTAAGGAATACGCAACGACCCGCCTAACGCCCAAACCTTAGTTACGTCCGATTTGTCAAAGCATTCATCATGCTCCGCCAAGGCGTCGAACAGCTCATCAAGCAAGGCATTAATCTTTTCGGCGTAGCCTTCGCGCTCAAGGAGCTCATCAATCTCGGCGCGGCTCAAGATAATCTTATCGAAATCCTTTCTAGCGGCAATTCCCACGGCGCAAGTTTCATCGTTGTAATCGTCCGCGTAAATTGCCTCCTTCAAGCTTTGGGCAAAACTCATCTGGAAATCGTCGCGATTGACAATATCCCATGCCGCGTTCAATATCGTCTCGTACTTGGGCTTAAGAATCTTATTCAAAATATCTCTGTCAATGTCTAGCCCGCCGAGGTGAAGTCCCGCCGCCGCCAATTCGTGAACTTCGTTACCCGTGACCTTGACTATGCTGACATCAAGTGTAGAGCCGCCGAAGTCAAACACAACGTTAAAGGAGTCGTTCAAGCTCTTTGCGCTGAAGATTGCCGCGAACGCCTCATTGATAACGCCGTCGACCTTGAAACCCGCATTGCTCGCCGCCTTTGCAATCATCTGCCGCTGACTTTTCGTGAAGATAATCGGCACCGTGACCATAGCACACGCAACGTCGCCTTTGGAAAGATTTCCCTTAGCTATCTCGTAAATACGCTTGAATATATCCTCGACGACTTCGGGGGCTGTCACCTCTCGATTAAGCGCGGGGATGAATTGCCGCCAATCCCGCTGCTCAAGCTTGCGTTTCAAGCCAACGATTAAATTTTCCGGTTCAAATGCGCCCTTGTTCAGTGCCGCTTGCCCGATGACTTTTTGTATCGTGCCATCCTTAGTCTTGCTGTAGCAGATAGCGTTGGGCGCGTGGAAGGAGCCGTCGTCCTTAGTATGCAAGCGAACGCCAGAAATTTTCTTATCGTTGAGCCGAACACATTTGAGATTGCACGCGCCAAAGTCTATGCCGAAAAGAACTTGAGCCATGCATTACACCGCCTTATATATGCTCGCGACTCCTGCATACTGCAGAAACTTTTGCTCGCCGAATTCGTCGAGATAGTTTATACGATATGGCAAGCGTTCAATGTCGCTGATTGTCTCCGATAAGCTTTGGTCGTTAGTCTTGACGATTTGCGGCGTGATGTTCTCGTAGTCTTCGATTTCGGCTTGCTTGCCCGACTTCATATTGACGCTATATATCCCGCAACGGCTAAGGTACTTGTTCACTTCCGCGAGCAGTCCAAGGTAAAACTTATCCGAGCCTTTAAATCCGCGCCTTATCGCCACGAGCATGTTATCAAAGATTGTCCTGTGAAAGAGTTTAAAATATTTCGTCGTGATGACTTCGCTTAATTCTGATTCGTCGGGTTCGCTCAGCCGCAACTTGTCCACGAACTTTTTTACGTCCCGCAAATGATTGCTAAGGAGTTTTTGAAATTTCTTGCTTGCGTCGGACGGATTCGCCGCCAAATATTTTTCTATACCGCTGGCGTTCAACGCCTGCTTAATCTGCGCGGGAATCTTTGTGCGTTCGTTCGGAATGAAGACGATTTGTGATTCGGGCAGGAAGAAATATTCTTCGAGCGACTTCGTTGGAGTCGGCGATTCAGGCGGGGTCGTCGGAGTCGGCAGTTCTATTAGTGTAATCTGCTTCCTCAACGCGTCAATCGTCTGCTTGAGTGTGCTTACCTCTGCTTGAAGGGCTTGGACTTCGAACGGGGTCGTAGTAGGAGCCTTCAACGCGTCAATCGTTTGCTTGAGTGCGCTAACGTCCGCTTGAAGAGTTTGGACTTCGGGCGGGGTCGTAGGAGCCTTAAGCGCGTCAATCGTCTGCTTGAGTGCGCCCGTCGAAGGAATTTCTCAAGTGCAAGTCAATGAGAAAACCGGCTTGACATTTGCGGCGGGGCTTCGGGCGATGTTGCGCATGGATTGCAACGTCTTGATGGTCGGGGAGGCACGTGACGCCGAAACTTCAAAAATCGCGATACGCGCCGCGCTCACGGGTCATTTGATTTTCACCACGCTTCATGCCAACGACTCGTGCAGCGCGGTTTTTCGTATGCTTGAAATGGGCGTCGAACCTTATCTGTTGGCGGCAACACTCAACGGCGTCGTGGCTCAACGGCTTGTCAGAAAAATTTGTAAGCAGTGCAAGGGTATCGGTTGTGAAAATTGCAGAGGCACGGGCTACAGCGGACGAATCGCCTTGCATGAAATTTTATGCGTCGATAAAAATCTGCGCAACTTGATTCTCAACAGCCGCGACCTCGACGAAATAAAGACTTCGGCACTTGAGGCGGGCTTGAAGACTTTAGCCGACGACGCTCACGAAAAAATTCGCGCAGGCTTGACGACGCTTGAAGAAGTCCGACGCGTCTTGGGTGAAGATTTCATAAAGGAGACAGCCGATTGAAATTTCTGCGGACGGCTTGAAACTTTCCGAGCCGAAAACCGAGGCTCTTGACGAATTCAAAATGCAAGGTTGCAAGCAAAAACTTTTAATCTTTCAGCCTATCGGTTATAATGACCGATAATATTTCGAAAAAATTTTCCGACGAGAGGCGGTGCAGTAATGAATCGGGAGTTTTACGACAACGAGCGCGAAATTGACTTGGCTGAACAAAAGACTTTGCATAAGCGGGAGAAAAAAATTATCGCCGCCCGTTCGCTTGTATTTCTCGGAGGAGCAGCGAGCTTTGCAATCGGCTGGGACAGCGGAACACATTACTGCTACATAATTTCGGCGATAATGGCGATGATATTCATACGGCTGATAAATTATCACGACTACTTGAAGCGTCGAAAAAATTTTTTAAAGAGTCGTTTGGCGGTCGTGAATTCATATTTGGCACGCGCAAAAGGAACATGGCGCAAGCGTTCCAACGACGGGAGCATTTATCTGAAAAACGACAGACCTCAAGACGAAG
>JACXWG010000113.1 GCA_014764605.1 Quinella sp. 1Q5
ATTAAGGTTTGCTTGACTTATAAGAGCCACAACGTCATTAACGCCCTTGATTATCTTGCTCATGCCCTTGAGCAAAAGGCGGAAGAGTACAAAGATATTCTCAAGATGGGTCGCACGCACTTGCAAGACGCCGTTCCGATTACGCTCGGTCAAGAAATGGGCTCGTATGCTTCGGCAATTCGTCGCAGTATCCGCCGTATCGAGTGGGCGATTGACAGTATCCGCCTAATCAACATGGGCGGCACGGCTGTCGGCACTGGTCTTAACGCCGAACCCGCTTACATTAAGATTGTCGCCCGCAAGCTTCGCGAAATTACTCACGAGAACTTTGAGACCTCAACGAACATCATCGACGCAACTAACAACACGGACGGCTTTGTTGACGTTAGCTCCGCGCTGAAGAACACCGCCCTTGTCCTTATCAAAATGGCGAACGACTTCCGCCTTATGGCGTCGGGTCCTCGTTGCGGCTTGAATGAAATCTTCCTGCCCAAACGTCAGCCCGGCTCGTCGATTATGCCCGGCAAGGTCAATCCCGTTATCGCTGAAGTCATGGACCAGGCGTGCTATCAAGTCATCGGCAACGATTTGGCTGTCACCCTCGGCGTCGAGAACGGACAGTTTGAACTCAACGTCATGGAACCGATTATGGCTTACAACCTGTGCTCGTCGATGAATTATCTTGCCAATGCGTCGCGGACTTTCGTAGACAAACTCTTGACGGGTCTTGAACCGAACCGCGAACAATGCCAGAAGTGGTTGGATAGCTCCGTTGGTGTCGTAACTGCTTTGCTCCCGCACCTCGGCTACGAACAATGCTCAATGCTTGCTAAGGAAGCGTATGCCACCCGCCGTCCGATTCGCGAAATCATTTTGGAAAAGGGAATCCTCACCGAAGAACAGCTTAAGGTTTACATGTCGCCCGAAAAGATGACGCGCCCCGGCATCACCAACTGAAAATCTCCTCGATAAAAAGTTTTTCCTCCGCGCAGATTGTTGCGGGGGGTTTTTTTTGCTATCATCATTAGAAATTCAACGTAAAGGGGTGTTAGACATGACAAGAAAATTTTTCTCCGCTGTGATTGTCTGTTTGCTCGTGCTGAGCTTGCAAATCGTCCACGCTGAAGAACAAATCGATTGGAACTCCGTCCCGCAATTTGCCACCAAAGCAGAAGTCGCCGCTTATATCGAGAACGGTCGCCGCAAAGGTCAGACGGATTTTTATTTCGTCCTAACGAGCGTCAAAATCTCTACTGACAAGGAAAAAGGCATTAAAGAAATCCTCGCCTTGAATGAAGAATTCGTCAATGAAGTCGCCCTTGCCCCAATAGGCAACCTGAGCGGAGAATATGGAACTGGTAAATTCTTGTACGAGATAATTTTGGAATATCCCGGCAACCACATCGCAAATGCTTACCTAAGCGGCAATACAAGCGAACTCACCGCCGAAGAAATGCAACTTTACAACGTGGCAGTTTCAATCGCCAACGAAGCTAATAAATTGTCCTCGCCTTTGAAAAAGGAGCTTTATCTTTACGAAGAGATAAGCAATCGCGGCACTTACTACAATGAAAAAGCTATGTTCACTGAGGACGGCAATCCAAAAAGATTTACTACGGCGTTTGGAGCTTTAATCGACGGGAAGACAAATTGTAGCGGTTTCGCGGACGCCTTCTATATGTTAGGGCGCATATGCGGCTTGAATGTCAATCGGATTGGCGGCTTCATTAAAGAGAACGGCAAGCCTGTTAGACACGGCTGGAACACGATAACTTTTGACGACGGGAAGACCTATTGCGTAGACGTAACCAACGGCTCTAGCATGAAAAATCTTTATCTGTTCAATGCGCCCTTAAAAATCATGAAGAATACTCATCGCTGTAATTGGAGCTTGATACCGAACTTGCAACGGGATATTGATGAACGCTACGGCGAGAGATTGCAATAAAAAAATTAGCCCGCCTCCAAATCGAGACGGGTTTTCTTGTTGCTTGAAAGTCAATCAGCCGGGCGGCCAAGTCATTTTGCGTTTGGCGAGAAAATGAACGTGCAAATGCGGAACAGTCTGCCCGCCGTCCTTGCCCGTGTTGATTGTAAGTCTAAAGCCCGCCTCAGCAACGCCGAAATCAGCCGCGAGCTTGGGTACCACGTCAACGAAGATATGCGCGGCAAGTTCTTTGTCCTCGGCTTGGAAGTGTGCGACGCTCTGAATGTGTTTCTTCGGGACAATCAGCACGTGAATCGGGGCTTTGGGCGACAGGTCCTTAAAGGCAATGACCGTGTCGTCCTCGTAGACTTTTTGCGAAGGGATTTCGCCCGCCGCAATCTTGCAGAAAATACAATCGCTCATAATGAAACCTCCTAATTATTATTTAGACGCAATGACATGCTTAACGCCGTAGTATTGGGCGACGAGAGAATTTTTGTAATTGGTTAGGTTGTCTTCAATGCCGGCGAAGTGTTCAAGGTTTGGGACTGCGCTCCGGTCGCCGTGAACATCTTCAAAGCGATGGCGAATTTGCATAGGCGGCATAGGGATTGGGTCGAGTTCGGCGTTGCGTTGAATGTAGCGAACCTGCCGCCGATTAGAATTGAAGATTGACAGGTCGACATAAACAAGCGTCGCGAAGTAGGAGACGAGGCTAACAAGGATAATGACTGACACGGGACGCAGGAAATTTTTCGGCAAGGTCAGCCACGCTTTTAAATGTTGTCGTTCGAGTTCGAGGATAGCCGAGCTTGACGCCACGAGAATAAATGACAGCGACGTTATCGCAATGCGCGTATGGTATTCGGGCGAGAAGAGCAAGGCAATTGGAACTAGGAAGCCCGCCGCCGTGAATGCCAGCATCAAAACTTCCGCCATAGTTCTTTCAGCGGGTCGACGACGCGAGAAGTAAATGAACATCGGAAGCAACGCGATTAAGTCCGTCACCACGACGCGTAGGAAACCTTCCGTGAGGTGCGCTAGGAATATTTCCTTCGTGTAGATGAAGTTCGGGTGCAGGAACTGTAGCCGCAGAAAATTTCCAGGGGCAAGCGTCATCAGCACGTAGCCGACGCTCACGGCGATTAAGCCCGCAATCATCCACCGCCGGAAGATACCACGCGCCTTGCACATGACGGTTAAAAAGAACGTCAAACAGACCGTCGCGAAGGCTCCCGCCTCATTAGAACAGCCCGCGCACATTCCAAGCAGAATCATCAGCAGGACATTTAACGCGGAGTTGCTAGCCTCTTGTGAGCGCAAAGCTTTGACATAGGGCGTAAGGAAAAATAGTTGGAAGAACGCCATCCAAAGATAATTACAAGAGCCGGTCAGCCAGAAGAGACTTAGCACCGACGACGGCATTAGGATAAAGATTGCAAAGAGAATCCACAGCAGAGCCGCCCGCGAGATTTTTAGCCACGTGTTAGCAAGATTGATGATGACTAGGATAAGGAAGACGAACATTATCGTATTCGCCACGTCGAAGGCGGGCTTGCCGAGCCAAACAAAGAATTGCACGAGTCCGCAAGCGAAAATTTTACCGCTCCACGTGAAGTAATACGCCGTTAAGGAATCCATAATATCAGCAAGCGATGATATGCGTTCGCGGTGTTCAATCTCTGGTGAGCCGAATTGCATTGCCTCCAAGTTCCCGCCGTGCGCCGCGTCCCAAATGAAGGCATAAGCGTAATCGTCGTAGCATAGCGGCAAAAAGGTCGTGCGCACAAAGAAAAAGCTTGCAAACGCCGCGAACAGTATCAGCGACCGCGATGAGTCAATCGTCCGTGCAAGGTATCTTAGAATGCCCAAAAGGCAACCTCCTTTACTCGATTAGGGCGACGGCTTTTGAAAGTGTCTCGCCGATTGGTTCGCGGATAACAAGTTCGGCATCGGCGTCGGCATGAGTGGCAGTCTTGTTAATCAGAATCAGATGACGCCCGCGAAAGTAATCAATCAGCCCCGCCGCAGGATAGACGATAAGACTTGTGCCGCCAACAATCAGCGTATCAGCATTAGCAATCGCCCGAATCGAATTTGATATGTTATCGTTGTCTAAGTGTTCGCCGTAGAGGACGACATCAGGCTTGACGACTCCGCCGCAACGAGTGCAATGGGGCACGGGCTTATTATTCATGACAAAGCTAACGTCGTACTTCGCGCCGCACTCAACGCAATAGTTCCGCCGAATCGAACCATGCAATTCATAGACGACACGTGAACCGGCAATTTGATGCAAGCCGTCAATGTTCTGCGTGATGACTGCGCTTAGAATGCCGCGACGCTCTAACTCGGCTAGGGCAAGGTGTCCAGCGTTGGGCTTAGCGTCCAAGTAAACAAAACGCTCGCGATAGAATGCAAAGAACTCTTCGGGGTGGCTCACGAAAAATCTATGCGACGCCATCTCCTCCGGCGAAAAGGTTTGATTGAGCTTCTGATTGTAAATGCCGCTCGCGCTCCGGAAATCGGGAATACCTGATTCAGTGGACATGCCCGCCCCGCCGAAGAAGACCGCGCTTGTACTGTTCGATAAAATCTCGGCAAGCTTTTCAATATCCGTCATCGTGTCTCGCCTCCTAAGTCTTTTAGCCGATTGTAATTCACGGCGCGGACTTTGGCAACTTGTCTTGAAATTTCTTTTTGCTTTGATATAATTCGCGGCGTAACAAATTACAAGGAGGCAAGCTTTATGAAAGGAAAATTTTTTGCGGCGATAACTTTAGCGGCGGCGTTGTTGATTACGGGCTGTGGTGGCGGCGGTGAACCTGCTAAGACTGACGGCGGCGATAAGGGCACGGCTAAGGAAGTCACACTTAAAATCGGTGCAAC
>JACXWG010000114.1 GCA_014764605.1 Quinella sp. 1Q5
CAGATAAATTTTGCCAAGACTGCGCCAAGAGGATTGCTCACGACTTCCCAGAGTTCTCCCTACAGACAAAAAAAATCGGCTATCGTTGATGACAGCCGTTTTTTGTTTGCGTTAATTGTCGACGCGCCTTATGTCCGCGCCGAGGCTTACGAGCTTTTGAACGAGATTATCGTAGCCGCGGTCGATGTGGTGAATGTAGCCGACTTGAGTTTCACCCTCCGCTACGAGAGCCGCCAAGACAATCGCCGCGCCCGCCCGCAAGTCCGTCGCTTTGACTTGACAGCCCGTCAACCGCTCCTGCCCTTCGACGATGGAAGTTCGCCCGTCAATTTTAATCCGTGCACCCATACGCCGCAGTTCGTCGACGTGCATAAAGCGATTTTCAAAGACAGTTTCAGTTACGACGCTCGTCCCGTTTGCAATGGTAAGCATCGCCATGAACTGAGCTTGCATATCAGTCGGGAAGCCAGGATAGGGCAAAGTCTTTATGTCTACGGCACGCGGGCGACAGTCGCTGATAACTCTGATTCCGTCCACGTCCTCAACGACTTTAACGCCCGCTTCTTTAAGCTTAGCGATAACTGGCTTTAGGTGTTCGCTGATGGCGTTGGCAATGTAAACGTCGCCTTGCGTCATAGCGGCGGCAATCATGTAGGTTCCCGCCTCGATTCGGTCGGGGATAATCGTATAATCGCGGGCTATCAACTTCGGCACGCCTTCGACCTTGATAACGTTCGTCCCTGCGCCGCGAATCTTCGCGCCCATGATGTTTAGGTAGTTTGCTAAGTCGACAATCTCTGGTTCCTGCGCGGGGTTCTCGATGACAGTTTGCCCTTGAGCCATTGAAGCCGCCATTAAAATATTTTCCGTCGCGCCGACTGAGGGGAAGTCAAGATAAATCTGCGTACCCTTCAAGCCTTCGGGGGCAACCGCCTCAATGTAGCCGTGCCCAATAGAAATCTTTGCGCCGAGAGCCTCGAAGCCTTTAAGGTGTAAGTCAATCGGACGAGTTCCAATCGCACAGCCGCCCGGCAACGAAATCTTAGCCTTGCCAAGTCTCGCGAGCAACGGTCCCATTATCAGGAACGACGCACGCATTCTCCGAACTAAATCATATGGCGCGGTTATATTTTCAATCGACGTGGCGTCGACGTGAAGTTTATTGTTCTGCGGTTCGTGAGTGACCTTAACGCCGAGTGAGCGCAGGACTTCGCTAATCGTGCGTACGTCGTCAAGGTTCGGTACCTCGTCCAAGCAAGTCGCCCTGTCTTGACCGAGGAGCGTCGCCGCAATGACGGGGAGCACAGCATTTTTTGCCCCGCTGATTTTAACAGTGCCGCTCAATCGTTTGCCGCCTTTTATAATCAATCTTTCCAAAATCTCAATCCTCCTCGAAGGTCAAACTTTCTCGACGCTAAGGGTTGTCCGCATGACGTTATCAATGATGTAGTTCGTGTCAACCTTATTGTCGACTTTCTTTGAGGATATGCCCGCCTTCTTTAGCCGAGCCTGCGCCCGTTTAGCTTGAGCAATCTCTTGGCGGATTTGCTTTTCTGTCTTAGGTTCGTTCGCCCCGCCGACCTCCACGACTAGTTGATTGTTCTTGCCGGTCTTAAGGAACTCTTTTATTTTGTCTTCGTAGCTCTTGTTTGAATCAGCCGTGATAAGTCCCGCGTTAGCCATTGCCATTGCCTGATTGACTGGAACGAGTGCGCCGCCGTGAATCTCCAAAGCCAGATTTCCTTGCCGCGCTGTCAAAGGTACGGTGTAAGGCAGTGTGACTTTCTCGACGGGTTTGCGATAGGGTTGCAACTCGACTGTAAGATTGATTGTCTCGCCGGGCTTAACTGATTTCTTTTCGGGCGTAACGGATATGATTGACGCCGTGCGCCGTTCCGCCTCAAATGAAATATTCACGTCCACGCCGAAGATATTCGACTCCTCTTTAGTATTGGAACAGACGAGATTAAGTGCTTGCATGAGTTCAAGGATTGCGACCTGCCCAACGTCCGTGGTGTTGTAGAACATGTTTTTGCGAGCCAATTCACCATTTGCAACTGCATTAGTCTTGATGTTGAAGTCGATTTCAACAGTGCTTTCCGCCGTCGTGTCAGCCATCTTGCTAAGGGCAGTGTAAGCAACAGCCGCGCCGAGTTTCGGGATTAAGTTTTCGTTGTAAGCAATCGTCGCGTTGTAAGTTTCTTCTTTGTTAAGGGCGTTGTCATGAATGGTCACGGTGATAGGAACGACTGCCGGGAACGTGCCGAGGATACCCGCAATGCCCGAATCCCTATCCTGATTGACGCGCCCGATAATGTGCCCAATACCCGCTAGCTTGATGCCGTTACCCGTGATGCCGCTAACTGAACCGATAACTGATGCGTCCGTCATGAAGTAATTGACATTGCCCGAATGCGTGAACGAATGCCCGAACGCCAAAAGCCTTTTGCCGTCCACAGCAGTAACCGTGCCCGTCGCCCCCAACGAGAAATCGCCATAGATAATCGCCACGCCCAATGCCGAGCCAGGCTCAAGGGTTGCGTCGAGTTGAATGCCGCGTTCAGGCGTCGTTATTGATGAGTTCTGCAAGTCCTTTAAGCCAAGCTCCCGTTGCAAAAATCTTATGCCGCTTGCGTCGAAGCCGCTGATATATAAAGCGTCGACCTTTTCAACCTGCGTAGTGTCTTCGGTGTCTTCGACAGTCTCAACGGTCGAATCGTCTTTGCTCTCTTGCTCAACTTTTTCTGGTTCGTCGGATTTATTTTCTTCCTCCGCCGCCTTGGCAGTCTTGAAGTAATTTACTTGCGCCTTCGGGTCGGGAAGCGTCCATAGCTCTAACATACTTTCAATCGGCGTGATAAAGGCGGTGTAAGGATCCATATCCTTAAGCGTGGCGGACAGTGCCCCGATAAGTTTGCCGTCAATGTAAACGGGAGAACCGCTCATGCCCTGCAAGATACCGCCCGTGCGCTTTATGACTTCGCCTGACGTTTGCGCAATGATAATGCGTTTGGAGCCTTTGCCCTCGTCCGTCAAACCGATAATCTTCACGTCGAAGGATTCAATCTTGCCGGAGCCGTCAACGACCGTATAAGCCTTGCCAATCATGCCGCTTTTGAGTTGGTCGAACGGTAAAATTTCTGGCATAGCTGAGACCTTCAGCGGCGCGACGAAGATTATCAGCACTACGATTAAAAATAATTTCACAAACAACCTTTGCAAGTCTTTCAACTCCATTCCGGATCGTAAAAACTTTTTTTATCAATGATAACGTAATGCATAATAAATCATTTCGGCAGAATCGTCAACGCGTCCGCTACAAGTCGTTCTTTTCCGTCACTAGGCTTATTTACAAGACTGCCTTTAAAGAATAATTCCGTGGAGCCACCGCCGTCCAAATTAATCGCCTCGACCGCCCCGAAGTTGTTCTTAAGAATTCGTGCCCACTCCGTTAGCGTGCAACCTTTGCTGTGAGCTTGCCGACCGTCGACGACGGCAAAGATATAATCGCCGTATTGCGTGATACCCACTGCCGAACGCGGCGCACGTCCGATGCGAATATCTTTAGGGAATTGCTCGGCGTCCGCAGTCACATAAACTTCCCCGTCCTTAACGAGAGTGGGACCCGCGCCTACAATGTGAATTGCCTCGTTGAAGTCGTCGCCGTGCTCCACGTTAATATAATCTTCGTCGAAAATCATCATATCGCCGACATAAACGCCTTTGAAAGCCTCCGCCGCCGCGCCGTGAACACTGACAATAAATCCGTTCGGGGGAATATAGTTATTGCCCTTGTCGCGGAAGATATTCACAACGACGCCGTCCTGCACGACGAATTCAACGCCAAAATTATTCGTTCTGGTCGTTGCGCCTTGCCAGCTGTTATAGACGACGACGGTATTGGGATTGCGTTCGCAGTTGACGCCCTCGACTACGACTTCTTCCCCGTTGAATTGCAAGACGCCTCGATAACTCTGCCGCGCAAAAATCGTAGAGCCGTCCGCCTTAATCCCAATCGCCGAACGGATAAAGTAAGTCGTGCCCGCCGTCAGTCCGTCAATCTTTGTGTTGCCGAGGATAACTCCGTTGGTCGCGAAGTAGCTTGCGTTAATCGTGGCGATTGCGTCGGGCGCATTCATCTGCGAGACTGTCGCACGTCCCGGAATTTGATTCTTAGCGACGACGGGGCGCAGTTGATATTTCTCGTGGTCGGCGATAATCGCGAACGCCATCACGCCTCCTTGATGATAAACTAAAAACTCCAAGCCCTCGCCGTCATCTACGGGCGGAGGTTCAACGGTTTGCGGCGGCTCTTGTCCTTCTTCATAAACTGGCGGATCATGATATGCGGGGTCTAGCGGTGGATGTTTTATTTCTTCTTCGGGCGTTGCAAATGGTTCTTCAACTGATTTTGTCTCGGAAGATTCTTCTGGCAAAATTTTTTCTGCTAAAGCTAAGTTCGGAGACGTTAAGAAAAATATTCCTGCCGTCAATAGCGCGGCTAACTTCTTTATCATGAAACTTACTCCTCAAAAAATATTTAGTGCCTGCCTATTCTGCCGCCGTGAAAGAAATTCCTTCATGGCAGAAAAAAAGTTGCCTCCCGAATTTGGAAGGCAACCTGTAATTTCTTATTAAGCGTGGTGCTCGCTGAGGGACTCGAACCCACGACTTCCTCCATGTGACGGAGATACTCTACCAACTGAGTTAAGCGAGCCCTAGAAAATCAAATGGTGGGGCTGACAGAACTCGAATCTGTGACCTCCTCGATGTCAACGAGGCACTCTAACCATCTGAGCTACAACCCCAC